>NZ_JBILTE010000114.1:0-8270 GCF_044371705.1 Flavobacterium sp.
TTCAATTCATTAGAAGGATTGATTGAATCTAGCGGAGTTAGGGTCAAAAAATCAATATTTTTCACAAACAAATAACCTTCAGTTTTTAAACTATCTACCAGCTTTAAACTGATGTTATTATTTATTTTAAATGCATCATTTATAATATCTATTTTTAAATTCTTCTTTTCATTACAACCTAGAAGTAAAAAAAATTAAGCTAATAAAAAACCCAGTTTATTTAAATTTATTACCCCCATGCTTTTCATGTATTTTCCGATATCAATTCTTTTATAACTTTCAATTCATTCATGATTTTCATTCCATGACATTAAAAAAAATATTTGACAATAAGCATTTAGTAATTATTATTGTGTCTCTTGTGAGAAATAAACTTTTCATTTTCCGTGCTTTCTGTGAGAAAAAATAATAATGCTATTTCCCAGACTTCCCACCAACCACCACCACAATTTCCCCTTTCGCAGGTTTCGCTTCAAAATGTTTCAAAACTTCCGTCGCAGTTCCTCGAACCGTTTCTTCATGCAATTTTGATAATTCTCTCGAAACAGAAACCGGGCGTTCCGCTCCAAAATACTGCACAAATTCGGCTAAAGTTTTGACTAATTTATGCGGAGAAACATAAAAAATAATGGTTCGCGTTTCCTCCGCTAAAGCTAAAAATCGGGTTTGCCGCCCTTTTTTATCGGGCAAAAACCCTTCAAATACAAATTTGTCATTGGGTAAGCCGCTGTTTACTAAGGCTGGAACAAAAGCAGTCGCACCGGGCAAACATTCTACTTCAATGTTGTTTTCAACACAAGCTCGGGTTAATAAAAACCCCGGATCGGAAATAGCAGGTGTTCCGGCATCAGAAATTAATGCAATAGTTTCGCCGGCTTGCAAGCGTTTGATTAAATTTTCAACAGTTTTGTGCTCGTTGTGCATGTGGTGACTTTGCATCGGCGTGCCAATGTCAAAATGCTTGAGCAATTTTCCGCTGTTGCGGGTGTCTTCGGCTAAGATATAATCCACCTCTTTCAGCACTTTGATGGCTCTGAAAGTCATGTCTTCCAAATTTCCAATGGGTGTTGGAACCAGGTAAAGTTTACCCATTTACAGGAATTTTTTCTCAATTAAATTCATAAAACGAGTCGCATAATCCTCTTTTCCTTCCCAATTGTTGTAATCAGGTTTGACCATGGTGTCAACAAATTCTTGGGCTTCTTCAAGAGTGTCCATCGTGCTGATTTGAGAAATGACGCGGTTGTAATCTTCATTACTGCCCGCAAAAAGTTGTTTCACAAAGGCAATTCGGTCATTCAATCCAATATTAATGCCTTTGATTAACGTGTCATTTAACGAGGTTACTTTGGCTTCGGTATTTTTAGAGAAGGTTTCCGTATGAGTGACTTCAATCTTATTTTCGGTAAATGAAACCTTTTCAGATTTTTCAAAAATTACTTCAGCTCCGGCTTTCACTTCAGAAGATATGTCATCTACTTTGATAAATTCAGGGTCTTTGTAGTTTTCAGTAAAAAAATCTTCTAACGATATTTGTTTGGGTTCTTTGGTAGCTTCAACAACCGGTTCTTCGGCTTCTTCCTCTTCTGAAAGTTCAAAAATAGGACTGAAAAGGGGTTCGGATTCTTCTTCTTTTATTAATTCTTCATTTGAAAACAGTGGTTCTTCTTCTGCCTCTACCTCTTCTTGCGGAGTTTCTTCGGCAACAGCTTCAATAGATTCTTCAAGAATTTCTTCTTCCGGAGTTTCTTCAACAGCAACCGTTGCTTCAGCCTCAGAAACAATGACTTCTTCTTCAACTTCTGCAACAATAACTTCTTCCTGAGTAGGAGTTTCAACTACAGGAGTTTCTAGTGGTTTTTCAAAAGTAGTTGCAGGTGCAGTAGAGGCCATTTGTTCAAGTTTTTCTTCTAAAATGGCTGGTGAAATTTCATCTTTCAACACATTAATATGTTCTTCATAAAAACGAAGAACGGATAATTTTTCATATAATTTTTGTGCTTCCAAATGCAATTGCACAGTGTCTTCTTTTCCTTTAAGCTTTAAAACGCGGTGAGCGATGCTTATCAAGTCGGCTTCTAACTTTTTCTTCATAACTTTTGGTATTGTAGTGAATAAAGCAACAGTTTTTTAATAAATTTGTTTTATTGAAAACGCAAAGAGTCATTAAAATTAATAGCTCTTTTCAAGGTTTAAAATTACAATTATATCTATTGTTGTGGAATTTTTTTACGTATATAGTTCACAAAGTTATGCACAAAAATACGACCCTCACAATTTTGATATAAAATAAAACAATGCTCTAAAAAACAATGCATGTTTCTTGAAAATACGGTCAATCAAAAAGAACAATTTGGGTGGATTGAAGTAATCTGCGGTTCCATGTTCTCCGGTAAAACGGAAGAACTGATTCGACGATTAAAAAGAGCTCAGTTTGCCAAGCAAAAAGTTGAAATATTCAAACCGGCGATTGATAGAAGATACCACGATGAAATGGTGGTTTCGCACGACGCCAACGAAATTCGCTCCACACCTGTTCCTGCTGCTGCAAATATTCGCATCTTAGCTCAAGGTTGTGATGTAGTGGGAATTGATGAAGCTCAGTTTTTTGATGATGAAATTATCACCATTTGCAATGATTTGGCGAATTCAGGTATTCGAGTAATTGTTGCAGGATTGGATATGGATTTTAAAGGAAACCCTTTTGGACCCATGCCGGCATTGATGGCTACGGCAGAATATGTAACCAAGGTACACGCCGTTTGTACACGTACAGGAAATTTAGCCAATTATAGTTTTAGAAAATCGAACGATGATAAATTAGTCATGTTGGGAGAAACGGAAGAATACGAACCCTTGAGCCGGGCAGCCTACTACAAAGCCATGCGGGAAAACCGGGAAGAAACCACTAATGAAACATCTGAATAAATAGTAAACCTGATTAACAACCGATGAGTTTAACTTTGCAACAGATAATCACTCAAATTGATGCCGAATTTTACGGCAAAAATCAGGTACAAACCATCGACAACGTTTCTATCGATAGTCGCTCGCTGCAAAACAACAGTCAAACATTGTTTTTTGCGATTATCGGACCCAATTATAATTCACACGACTTTATTCCGGAATTAATACAGCAAGGTGTTCAAAATTTTGTGGTTTCAGAATTTGATGAAAAGTGGGCGTTGCAGGCAAATTTTTTAGTAGTTAAAAACACCTTGGATGCCTTGCAGAAATTTGCGGCTTTTTATCGCAAACAATACACTTTCCCAATTATCGGAATCACCGGGAGTAACGGAAAAACAATTGTAAAGGAATGGCTGAATTTTTTGTTGAGTCCCGATTACAACATTATCAGAAGTCCTAAAAGCTACAATTCACAAGTTGGCGTGCCGTTGTCGGTCATTGCAATCAATGAGCAACACAACCTCGGTATTTTTGAAGCAGGAATTTCAACCGTTCATGAAATGGAAAAGCTGGAACGAATTATTCGGCCAACCATCGGCATACTCACAAACATTGGTCCGGCACATGACGAAGGATTTGAACATCTTGGTCAGAAAATCAAAGAAAAATTAAAGCTCTTTGAACATTCAGAAGTTTTAATTTACAATAAAAACAAGACCATTGATGCTTTTTTAAATACGGATATAAAAACGTTTTGTTGGAGTGCAAATGATCCCACAGCAGATGTGGTCATTCACCACAAAACCTATCACAACCAAACAACTTTAAATATAACCTTTGAAGGTGTTTGTTTCAAAATTAAGATTCCTTTTGCTGATGAAGCTTCTGTTGAAAATGTGATTCAGTGTTTAATGGTGCTGTTTTATTTCAAGTATGATGTAGACACAATTCAGAATCGATTGGCTTTGCTTTATCCCATCGAAATGCGTTTAAAGGTTAAAAAAGGTATCAATAACACCATTCTGTTAGACGACAGTTACAGTTCCGATTTTCAATCGTTAAAAATTGCATTGGATTTTTTAGAAAGTCAAAAACAGCATCACAAAAAAACATTGATACTTTCGGATATTTTCCAAAGCGGATTGTCGGAAGAGGAACTGTATTCTAAAGTTTCACAATTGATTGTTTCGAACAAAATAAACAGGGTGATAGGCATTGGCGAGACTATTTCAAAATTTAAAAACAAATTTTTAAACGGATTGGTTTTTGCAACGCAAGAGGAATTTATTCAAAATTTTGATTCGCTTCTTTTTGAAAATGAAACCATATTGGTCAAAGGAGCACGTAGCTTTCATTTTGAGGAAATCGTATCCTTGCTGGAAGAAAAGACGCATGAAACTGTGCTGGAAATCAACCTGAATGCACTGTCTCACAACCTGAATTTTTATAAATCCAAAATACGTTCACAAACCAAGTTAATGGTTATGGTGAAAGCTTTCAGCTATGGAAATGGCGGATTGGAAATAGCAAAACTTTTGGAATACCACAAAGTGGATTATTTGGGAGTGGCATTTGCCGATGAAGGAATTGCTTTAAAAACCAACGGTATCAAATTACCCATCATGGTTTTAAATCCGGAATCAACGAGTTTTGGAGCAATTATTCAGCATCATTTGGAACCGGAAATATACAGTTTGAAAGGCTTGCAGTCTTTTATTAAGTTGGCTCGGTTAAAGAATTTAAAAAATTATCCCATCCATATTAAAATCGATACCGGTATGCATCGGCTTGGTTTTGAAGAACAACAACTGCCGGAATTAATGCAATTGTTAAAAGAAAGTCACACCGTCGAAGTCAAAAGTATTTTGTCGCACATGGCTACCAGTGACGATTTAAAATTCGCAGATTTTGCTCAAAAACAAATCCAATTGTTCGAAAAGCTTTCGCTCCAATTGATGAGAGAATTAGCCATTGAGCCACTCAGACATATTTTGAACACCTCCGGAATTTCAAATTATCCTAATGCTCAATACGATATGGTTCGTTTGGGAATTGGATTGTATGGCATTTCGAATGATGCTGCGGAACAAAAATATTTAGAAAATGTAGGTACGTTGAAATCAGTTATTTCGCAAATCCGAGTAATTCCTGCGGGTGACAGTGTGGGTTACGGCCGAAGATTCATTGCTGAAAAAGAAACCAAAGTAGCAACCATCCCTATTGGTTACGCCGACGGTATCAGAAGAAGTTGGGGGAATGGCGTAGGTTATGTGGCAATTAACAATCACAAAGCACCTATTTTGGGCAGTGTTTGTATGGACATGTTGATGGTTGATATTACGAATATCTCATGTACTGAAGGTAATCAAGTGATTATTTTTGGAGAAAATCCGACGGTTCCTTTTATGGCCGCAAAACTGGGAACCATTCCTTATGAGATCTTAACAGGAATTTCCCAAAGGGTAAAGCGTGTTTTTTATCGGGAATAAATATTTTTGATGTTTTAGTTAAATTTTTACTAAATTCGTCGTAATTAACTTTTAAAACCTAATTAATATGTTGAAAGAATTCAAGAATTTTATTATGACAGGAAACGTAATTGAATTTGCGGTTGCTGTAATTATGGCCGGAGCTGTTGGAGCTGTGGTGAACGGCTTTGTGAGCGACATCGTGATGCCAATTGTAGGGATGTTGACCGGCGGGGTTGATTTTTCGGAAATGAAAGTAGTTTTGCAAGCTGCCGTTGCTGAAGCTGAAGGAGTTGCAGCTGTTCCGGAAGTTGCTATTCGTTGGGGAGCATGGGTAAATACCTTAGTGAACTTGGTCATTGTTGGTTTTGTAATGTTTTTAATTATCAAAGCTTATAACAAGATGAAAAAACCTGTTGTAGAAGCTCCAGCACCACCTGCAGGGCCTACACAAGAGGAATTGTTGGCAGAAATTAGAGATTTGTTAAAAAAATAGTCACTACCGCTACATTATATATTCAAATTAAACCCCATTAATAAATGGGGTTTTTCTTTGAAATGTTACATGTGTAACAATATGTTATATTTTGTTAAAGCTATTTTCTCAACTAATAATTGTATACTTTTGCAATCAAATAAATCCTAAGATAATTTATATATGAAAGTTGCAGTAGTAGGTGCTACCGGAATGGTAGGCGAAGTAATGCTTGAAGTATTAGCAGAAAGAAATTTTCCAATCACAGAATTAATTCCTGTTGCCTCTGAAAAATCGGTGGGAAAAGAATTGAATTATAAAGGGAAAACATATAAAGTTGTTGGTTTACAAACAGCAGTAGATATGCGACCGGACATCGCTTTGTTTTCGGCAGGGGGTGAAACTTCTCTAGCTTGGGCTCCCAAGTTTGCAGAAGTGGGAACAACCGTGATCGATAATTCATCCGCTTGGAGAATGGATCCATCTAAAAAACTGATTGTTCCGGAAATCAATGCTTCTGAGTTAATAGCAAACGATAAAATTATTGCCAATCCCAATTGTTCGACCATTCAAATGGTGATGGCTTTGGCTCCGCTACACAAAAAATACAATGTGAAAAGGGTCATTGTCTCTACCTACCAATCCATCACTGGAACAGGTGTCAAAGCAGTACAACAGTTAGAAAACGAATATGCAGGTGTGAAAGGTGAAATGGCGTATCATTACCCAATTCACAGAAACGCTATTCCACAATGCGATGTTTTTGAAGAAAATGGTTATACCAAAGAAGAAATGAAATTGGTGCGTGAAACACAAAAAATACTAAACGATAAATCAATTGCAGTAACTGCCACAGCTATTCGTATTCCCGTTGTGGGCGGACATAGTGAAGCGGTGAACGTTGAGTTTACAAATGATTTTGATGTAAACGATGTGCGTACAATTTTACACAACACGCCGGGAGTAACCGTTCAGGATAATTTAGATACCAAATCATACCCAATGCCTATCTATGCTCAAGGAAAAGATGATGTATTTGTGGGTCGCATCAGAAGAGATGAGAGTCAGCCAAACACCCTAAATATGTGGATTGTTGCTGATAATTTGCGTAAAGGTGCAGCGACCAATACAATTCAAATTGCAGAGTATTTGGTTGCGAATAAATTGGTTTAAGATAATAGTATCACAGTTAGAAGCTCCTTTTTAGGGGCTTTTTTTGTTTCTTGTTTTAGGAAGAATCTTGATGTTCTTAAAATGTTGCGGAGTTTTTGCTATTTTTAATTAAATTTGTAACATATAAACATTTGACGTTATGACTTTAATAATAAATAAATCCAACTCCAAAAATATAGCTAAGCTATTGACGGACAAATTGAAAAAAGAACCAAAAAAGGGAAATTTGGCCAAACATTTTGGGAAATTGAAGAGAAATTTAGATGGCTTGAACTATCAGACCAAAATAAGAGAAAATGAAGATTGATTTTATAGCTGATACAAATTTCTTAGTATATATTCATGAAGGAAATCCTAACGTAGAACCTTTCTTGAACTATAATTTTGGAATATCTTTTATCTCAGAAGTTGAATTGCTTGGTTTTAAAGGAATTAAAAAAAACGAAGAAATAAAATTAAAAGAATTAATAAGCGACACCTTTAATATAGATTGGAATTTAAAAATTAAAGGACAAACTATTGAATTAAGAAAAAAGTATAGAATAAAATTACCTGACGCAATTATTGCCGCTACATCCATAGTATATGGTTTACCTTTGGTAACCGCTGATAAAGGATTTCAAAAATAGATGAGTTAGATTTAATACTAGTTGAATTTTAACGATAATTTATCATAGTTAGAAGTTCCTTTTTAGGGGCTTTTTTTATTTCTTCCCTTGCTAAGAATACTAGCTGATTCTAAGATAATGTGGAATTTTTGTTATTTTTATAAAAAATTATTTCCCGTAAAGGTTAGAGATTTTTGCCTTTACACTGGATTAAATATAAAAATTTTAAAATGAAAAATATTTTTTTTTTACTACTTGCTTTTTTACTATTTTCCTGTGATCCAGTAGATGAACGATTAATTTTTATTAATGAAAATGAGGAAAAGTACATTCAACTTATGTATTTTTCGGACGGTGATTTTAAAAGTTATATTAGAGGAAAATCCCCAAATATTGTGTATAAAGGCACGAATAATTTTCCAATACTTGGTTCATGGAGTGGTTATGCAAAAAATGATAATTTTATGATTCTTAGAATTTATGATAAAAATGAATTTGAGGAGCTAGATTCAATTTACAACGGAGTTTATGGTAAAGGAAATTATATTGACACTCAAATTGCTGATACCTTGGTCAGTAAAAACAAATTTGTTGATAAAAAAATTTACTTTAAAGAACTCAAAAAAAATGAATGGGTTA
>NZ_JBILTE010000115.1:0-8260 GCF_044371705.1 Flavobacterium sp.
ATCGGTTCCGAATTTTTTCCAGTCAATGGCAGGGTAAGCAACATGATGAGCATTATAATTTCCGGTTGCACCACCAAATTTTGCAGCAAAAGGAATATTAAATAGCAAACGCATTTGTTCTTCCAGCCGTTCTACGAATACGCCAATTTCTTTTCCAAGTCTGGTTGGTGAGGCAGGTTGGCCATGTGTTCTGGCTAACATGGGAACATTTGCCCATTCCTGACTCATGTCTTTTAATTTGGAGATCACTCCGATTAATAGAGGTAAATAACTCTTTTCAAAAGCATCTTTTGTGGAGAGTGGTATTGCAGTGTTATTGATATCTTGTGATGTTAAACCAAAGTGAATAAACTCTTTAAATTCATTCAATCCCAAGTCATCAAACGCTTTTTTTATAAAGTACTCCACGGCTTTGACATCATGATTGGTTGTTTTTTCAATTTCTTTAATGGATATCGCATCCGAAGTTGAGAAATTTTTATAAATATTCCGTAACGATTCAAATTGATTTGGATGCACTCCTTTGAGTTGTGGTAATGGAATTTGACACAATGCAATAAAATATTCAACTTCTACAAGTACTCGGTATCGAATTAATGCCTCTTCAGAAAAAAAAGGAGCCAAGGATGCAGTTTTCGATCGATACCTTCCGTCAATAGGAGAAATAGCATTTAATTCAGTTAAAGTACTCATGTAATTTCTATAAATGATGAAAGTGCAAATATAGGTTTTAAACTGATGATTTCGAAATGAAAAGTCCACTAAAACTGTTATTTTTAGTTTAAAATTGACTAATCTTTTTTCATTAAAAGTTCTTTTAAATGGGCTACACCCTCAGAGGCTCTTTTTGAAATGACAGTTAACGGATTGGCAACTGAATGTAAAATGGCAGGTTTTGGGTCAATGTAAAAAATAGGCGTGTCTGTATACGTATATCTAAGTAAACCTGCTGCAGGATAAACTTGCAAAGACGTGCCAATCACAGCTAAATAATCTGCTTGTTCGCAGTGAACAATTGCTTCTTCAATTGCGGGAACATCTTCGCCAAACCAAACAATATGCGGACGCAATTGATGTCCGTTTTCATCACAGTCTCCTACATTCAAATCGTGCTTCCAATCTAAAATATAATCTATATTTTTGGTACTTCTTACTTTAAATAGTTCGCCGTGAAGATGCAGAATATTCGAACTTCCTGCTTTTTCATGTAAATTGTCGACATTTTGTGTGATAATCTGCACGTTGAAATACTTTTCCAATTCGGCTAACTGAAAATGCCCTTCATTAGGTGCAACTTCATGTAATTGTCTTCTTCTTTTGTTGTAAAAATCCAATACAAGTTCTTTATTTTTATTCCAACCTATAGGTGAGGCAACTTCCATAACATCATGACCTTCCCACAATCCATCCGAATCACGAAAGGTTTTGATGCCGCTTTCTGCACTAATGCCAGCACCGGTTAAAACCACCAATTTTTTCATAGATAGTAGATAAAAGAAGATCTGCTTAAACCTTTCCTAAAGCGAATAGTTGTTCTAAAGTAGGTGTTTCATTTCCTCCTTCCGGCTCTAGCGAAATTCCGAAAGCGTCTATTTCACCGAGTGGATTGACTTTGAAAAACTTACGACCTTCTTTTTGATAGGTGTCCATTACCCCTAAATTTGTTGGAGTTAAGGGATTTAATTTAAAGGCCCAAACTTGATAAACCATGCCAAAAGGTGGACTGGGTAATCCTAATGCATCAATGTAGATGGTCTTATTTTTTTTATTCCAATATATTTTAGCAAAAGCTTTTGGGGCGGCGTCCTGACCTTGCAATGGCACTACAATGTTACTGGTATCACGAAAAATAGAGATTAAATGTTCTGCTTCGTCGTTTTTCAATTGTAACTCAAGTAACTTATTGTTTAAATTGTTCTTTTCTAATTCTAAAGTGTTTTGTTTTAGTTTGGACTCTTTATCAAGTAAGTCATAGTAATAAAAAGAAACGAACAAAACAATGATCAGTGTAATCCAACCTGCATAAATTAATGTCAGCGTAAAAGGGTCATTTGTACTTTTTTGGGGTATTTTTTGTACAATCTCATTTTTGACTTCTTCACTTTTGGGCGTTAAAATATGGTTTTTTATGGATTCATAATTTTTAACTGAAAGGGTAGGAGCAACGCTACCGCTAACCAAAATCAAAGCCCGCTCGATAGCAATTATTTCTTGGTTTACTTCTTCATAGTGTTGAGCCATTTTTTGAACCTCTGCCACTTCATTCTCATTAAGCTTTCCGTAAACATAAAGTTCTAAGATTCCTGAATCAATATATTCTTGACTATTTATCATACTTCTAACAAGTTTCTGACTTCAGTAATACTGGATTTGTTCTCTAAAGGCAGCATATGAGGATTTATTTCAAGTTTTTCACAGACTTCAGAAACGGTACAACCTTTAAAAAATAATAGGTCTATAATCTTGATACTTTTAGGTTTAAGTTTCCTAACATACTCCTGAATTCCAATGGTTTCAGGTGTATTTTCATCTTTTAATAAATCAATGAAAGAATTGCTTTTGTTCGAGCCGTCCTTGTCAACCATTTTTAAGTAATCGTATATATGCACATGAGTGATTTCAACTAACCATGAATAGAACCGACCTTTACTTTCCACATAAGAGTCTAATGAATTCCAAGCATCTGTGAATACTTCCGTAAGTATTTTTTCTGCTTTTTCATTTTCTTTCACTTGGCTTGCAATGATGCCGAATAGACTTTTAGCATATAAGTCATATAAAACGGTAAACAAATTTTCGTCTTTGTTGTATATTAGCTCGACTAGATTCTCTTGTTTCATAACCAGTCATTTATGTAGCTAAGATATGATTAAATTTACAAAAGACAAACTAAACATGCACGAATTGTTAAAAACCGAAGAATATTTGCATTATTTACAAGACTTCATAACTCCTAGACGAAAGGCTAGAATTGATGAAATTTTGCAGTTTCGAACCAAACATTTTACGATTGTTGTTGAAGATGTTTTCCAATTACACAATACGAGTGCGGTCATGCGAAGTTGTGAAGTTTTTGGCATTCAAGAATTGCAAGTGGTTGAGCAGAAGTTTGGTAAGACCATTGATAGTGAAATTGCATTGGGTGCACAAAAATGGGTGGACATTTACCGATTTGACAGTAATCAAAATTGCATTTCTAATATGCAAAGGCAAGGTTATCAGATCATTGCATCTACTCCTCATGATGATTCTTGTTTTTTGGCCGATTTTGATATTTCGAAACCGTCGGCTATTTTTTTTGGAACAGAAAAAACCGGACTTTCCGAAGATGTGATTCAGCAAGCGGATGGATTTTTAAAAATACCAATGGTCGGATTTACTGAAAGTTTGAATATTTCAGTCTCAGCTGCAATTGTTATTCAACAACTTACCGAACGATTGAGGAAATCGTCTATTTCTTGGCAACTTACAGAGGAGGAACTTCTACTTAAAAAGTTAGATTGGACTTCTAAATCCATTCAGAATTTAGCAAGCGTACAAACAAGGTATTTGGAAAGGAATGGTACTTTATGATTTTTTGCGTTTCAAAATCTTGTATTCTTCATAGCAGTCACTAATTGCATCCAATATCTGTAAATCGTTTGCAGTTTTGATAAAAGTTTCGGAATAATTGCACCGTTGAAGTATATCTGGAATTTCATTTTTATGAATGCCCAGCATGATTGCGATGGTTTCTCGGTCAAATTTTGACTCGAGCATCCTTCGAACCGTGTCATCTTTCTTCATTTCCTTTAATTTAGTAAGTTCTTTGGGCTTATTACCAAAGAAATTATACAATAAATCGGCTGGATTAAATAAGGATCCTACTACTCTTGAAATCGCATTAGGTGACGTCTTTCCTGCTTCGTACCCATAAGGTAAACCGGAAATACCGTACCGATAATTTTCAGGAATTTGAATGATTTTTGCATCAATTTCCAAGTAACCGGTCAAATTGTAAGGTGTGACAATTACTTCTTCTAATGCATAGGCTTTTTCGGTCAGTTTAATTTCTGTTGATTTAGATTTTACCCAGTCATTCGTCACTTTCACGCGAATAGATTGGTAACCTAAGATAGAAATGTGCAACGTATCATTTACTTGTGCATTAATTTCAAAAACCCCTTTTTCGTTGGTTATTGTTCCTTTAACGGTGTTGAAGTTGATGATGTGAACGTTTACTAAGGGTTTCAGGCTCGTGTCGTCTTTTACAGTCGCAGAAACGGTCACTATTGAGTCATTTGCTGTTTGGGCAAAAGTTAGTGTTGTGAAGCCTATCAAAAATAAAACTGCAAAAAATCTCATAACCTTGTTTGATGGTTTAAAAGTAGTAAATCACTTTGAGATTTTTTGCAGAGTTTATAATTATTACAAGAAAATTAACAAATAAGTTAACTTCTTCTGGGGCGTCTGCTTTTAGCTGCTTCGAATGAGCGACTGGCCGGACGCTCATTTCTGTCGCCTTCCGAGCGTCTTGCAGGTCTTTCAGAGTTAGAACCACTTTCGGTTCTCGGTCTGAAACCGCCTTCTTTTCTTTCAGTTCTTGGAGCACTTCCTCGTTCAGCTCTTGGGCCGAAACTGCCGCCGCGAGAGCCTGAGTTTCTGTCGCCTCTGAATCCACCGCCGCCACCTGAACTTCTGCCATTATGGTCACGTCTGCCGCCACCATCATTTTTAGAAATTTCAACGTTTATTCTTCTGCCTTCTAGTTCCATTCCGTTTAAAATAGTCATCACTTTGTCAGTGTGTTCACTATCGGTATTAAAGAATGAAAAACCTTCTTTAACATCTACTTTGTATACATCTTCGCGACCTAATTCCAACGTATCACGCAAGAAATCTTTCAATTGCATCCAGTCGAAATCATCACGGGAGCCAATGTTTACGAAGAAACGTGCGGCACCACTGGTATTTTCTCTCGGTTCTCTATCGTCACGTTCACGTCGCTCGGAACCTGAATTTTGCGAAGATATATCTCTATTCTTTTTGTAATAACTGATGAATCTGTTAAACTCAACCGATACCATTTTCTTGATTAATTCTTCTTTGGACAATCCATCCAACACTTCATTAATTGCCGGTAAGTAGTTATCAATTTCATGATCTACTTCCGTATCTTTTATTTTGGTAGCCAAGTGAAGCAGTTGGATTTCACAGATTTCAATTCCGGATGGAATTGATTTTTCTTCAAATTTCTGTTTTATAATACGTTCAATTGCCGAGATTTTTCGCAACTCACTTTTGGTAACAATCACAATAGAAGTTCCTAATTTTCCGGCACGACCGGTTCGACCCGAACGGTGGTTATAGGTTTCAATTTCATCGGGTAATTGGTAGTTTACAACATGTGTAATATTATCTACGTCAATACCACGTGCAGCCACATCGGTTGCCACTAACATTTGGATTTGACGACCACGGAACGATTTCATCACTGAATCACGTTGAGCTTGTGATAAATCGCCGTGCAAAGCTGCAGCATTGTAACCGTCTTCTATTAGTTTTTCAGCCACGGCTTGCGTGTCTCTTTTCGTTCTGCAAAAAACAACCGAGAAAATATCAGGATTGGCATCGGCCAATCGTTTCAAAGCTTCATAACGGTCACGAGCATTAATCATATAAAATTCGTGAGAAACGGTTGCAGAGCCTGAGTTTTTAGTTCCTACAGTGATTTCAACCGGTTCGTGCATGAATTTTTTTGCAATACGCGACACCTCTGTTGGCATGGTTGCAGAAAACAACCAAGTGTTTTTTTCATCAGGAGTAGTTGATAAAATGCTTACAATGTCTTCGTAGAAGCCCATGTTTAACATTTCGTCGGCTTCGTCAAGGATACAATAGTTGATTTGTGTAATGTTTACCAAACCTCTATTAATCATATCTTGCATTCTTCCCGGAGTTGCTACGATAATTTGAGCACCTCTTTTTACTTCACGTGCTTGTTCTGAGATACTTGCACCTCCATAAACAGCAACAACATTAATTCCTTTTTCGTACTTAGCGTACAATTTAATTTCATTCGTAATCTGCAAACAAAGTTCGCGTGTTGGAGATAAAATTAAGGCCTGCGTATTTTTATTGTTCGCATCAATTTTTTGGATAAGCGGGAAACCAAATGCTGCCGTTTTCCCTGTCCCTGTTTGAGCCAACGCAACTAAATCTGTTTCTTGTTCCAATAATAGGGGAATCGCTTTTTCCTGTACTTCGGTCGGATTTTCAAATCCTAGATCGATAATCGCACGCTGTAGCGATTCACTCAATCCTAATTGTTCAAATTTGTTCATATAGTATTTTAAATTGGGTGCAAAGGTACAGTTTAAAAACCATATAAACTAATGATGTTAGTTATTGATTTTTAAATAGTTGGAAGATGGTAGTGAGGAGTTATTAGTTCGGAGATAGGAGTTTTGAGTGACTACTAATATAAAAAGTGATAGGTAGAAGCTTTATTTAGTTAAAAAAGCGACCAATTTTTCAACGGCTAAACCACGGTGACTAATTTTCGATTTCTCTTCAATAGGCATTTCTGCAAAAGTTTGGTTGTAACCGTTTGGGACAAAAATTGGGTCGTAGCCAAAGCCTTGATTACCAATTTTCTCGGTGATGATTTGCCCTTTGACAATTCCTTCAAAAAGATGCTGTTGTCCTAGTAAATTCAAACAAATAATGGTTTTGAATTGAGCAGTTCGGTTGGATTGATTGGCAAGATTTGTCAATAATTTATCCATATTATCATTTGCATCCCGTTGATTGCCTGCGTATCGAGCTGAATAAACACCGGGTTCACCGTTTAATGCTTCAACCTCTAAACCGGTGTCGTCTGCAAAACACGGATAGCCGTATTTTTGAGTGACGTAGTTTGCTTTTTGAATGGCGTTGCCTTCGATGGTTGGTGCCGTTTCGGGAATTTCTTCGGTGCAACCAATATCTTCTAAACTCAAAATTTGAATATTGGAAGGAAGAAGCAGTTGAATTTCTTTTATTTTGTTGGGGTTGTTGGAGGCGAAAACGAGTTGCATTTAAAATGATGTTTATGAATGGCGGTAAATATACTTCAAATTGTTAAAAAGATAAGAAATTAAAAATATTTTTCTGCGTGATAAAATTGAAATTTTCGACAAAATTGAATGGATATTTTTAGGTAGTAGGTTGTTATTTTTGTAGCAATGTGCATATATTTGTTAGTGTTGTTCAAACTTTAATTTTATTTAAAAACCGCTAATGAAACGCCCCCAATCACCCAAAGAAGAACGATTAAATGCCTTTACGCATAGTATAGGTATTCTTTTCTGTTTGATTGCGATGCCAATCATTATGGTAGGCGTTTACGACGAAAATAAATTGAGTTACTTCTATTCTGTATTGGCTTTTGGAGTCGGAATGTTACTAGTGTACACGTTCTCAACACTGTATCATGCCATAAAAAAGGAAAAAGCGAAAGATGTATTGCAAATTGCAGATCACATTAGTATTTACTTTTTAATAGCAGGAACTTACACGCCGTTGATGGTTCGTTATTTGGATTCTGAAACAGCTTTTATTTTTCTTACTATTATGTGGTCAATAGTTGCAGTTGGAGTAGTGTTTAAAATATTTTTCACCAAACGATTTAAGTATCTTTCAGTTATTTTATATTTACTTTTAGGCTGGATGATTGTATTTGTGCTGAAACCGTTGCTTCAAAACATTCCCTTAACGGTGCTTTGGTGGATTATTGCAGGCGGATTTAGCTATACAACAGGAGTTTATTTTTATATGAAAGACCACAAAATCTATTATCATGCCGTTTGGCATCTATTCGTGCTGTTCGGTACCTTGGCACATTTTGTATCCGTTTGGATGAGTTTCTAACGGATCGTTCTGTCTGTCTATTCTTTGATAAGACAATAAATTTTAAGAAGTTGCTGCTTCTTCACCAATCAATGGACTTTCTGTTTGCACAATTTTTTTGGTAACAAAAAGCTGTAAAAGTGTTCCTCCAATTTGTTTGATCCAATTGCCGGAGCGTCCAATCATTAATCTTTTACTGATATAACCGCCTGCAACAGCAATAACGCCTTGCAGTAAGTGACTTTTAATCTCGGGCGACCGGGTCATTTCGCTGAGAGTATTTTTGATGAGGTTGAGTGGTTTCAATTGTTCAAAAGTAAGCTCCATTTGTACTTTCAATTCAACTAATTGACGTGCTTGTTGAGCTTCAAGTAATTGAATCTGAGCTTTG
>NZ_JBILTE010000116.1:0-8248 GCF_044371705.1 Flavobacterium sp.
GTCAATGAACTTATTCAGCAATATGATTGGCTCAGAAAGATTGGCTTGAGTTCAAATCGTATCAAAAATGCTCTTCGCGAAGCCAATCAATTGTGTAATTTAATAAATTAGGTCATGAAAATTCAATTTTTAGGCGGCACAGGAACGGTAACAGGTTCAAAAACCTTGCTTGAACATAATGATTTGCGAATTCTAATCGATTGTGGGATGTTTCAAGGATTAAAGGCATTACGTGAACTGAATTGGGAACCTTTGGCAATTGAACCTTCATCCATTGATTTTGTTTTGTTAACACATGGCCATTTGGATCATTGCGGTTGGTTGCCAAAATTAATAAATGATGGATTTATCGGTAAAATATTTTGTACTAGACCAACAAAACAAATTTCACAACTCATTTTGTTAGACAGTGCCAAAATTCAAGAAGAAGAAGCATCAAAAGCAAACAAGGAACATTTTTCAAAACACAATCCTGCAGAACCATTATACACAGTTGCTGAAGCCGAGAAAGTGTTACCTTATTTTAGAGTCGTTGAAAAAGAGTTGGAAGTGAAACTTTCAGAGGATTGCTATTTTCGCTTTTTTCAAGCCGGACATATTTTAGGAGCGTGCTCGATATCGCTGCATATGGATGGTAAAGAATTCGTTTTTTCAGGTGATATTGGTCAAGATGATGATTTGCTAATGTTTCCACCGGAACGACCAAAAACCGGCGACTATATTTTTTTAGAAAGCACGTATGGCAATCGGTTACATCCCAACAATGATGTTTTTTGGGATTTGGAACGACTAATTAATGAAACGGTTTCTAAAGGAGGAAATGTCATCATTCCAAGTTTCGCGGTTGAACGTGCTCAAGTTTTAATGTATCTACTTTGGCAATTGAAAAAACAAAATAGAATTCCCGACATCCCCTACATAATCGATACTCCAATGGGAATAAGAGTATTAGATGTATTCACTGAAAATCATAAATGGCACAAACTGACTCCGAATGAATGTGAAGAAATGTGTCGTATGTTTACCATGATTTCCGATTTTGAAGACACCATTAATGCCATTTATGATAAACAACCTAAAGTGGTTATTGCAGCAAGCGGAATGATTACGGGTGGAAGAGTTTTGTCATATTTAGAGCGTTATATTGATCAACCTGAAAACACTGTAATGCTCGTTGGTTATCAGGCAGAAGGAACTCGAGGCAGAAAATTATTGGAAGGAGCTAAAGAAATTAAATTTTACGGCAAATATTATCCGGTGAAAGCCAAAGTGGTTTTGGTTGAAGGACTTTCGGCTCACGGAGATCAAAATGATTTGCTTAATTGGCTCCGAGATTTGCAACAAAAACCAAAAAAAATATTTTTAGTTCATGGTGAAAATGAAGCTGCGGATAGTTTGCGATTAAAAATTACGGAAGAATTTGGCTACGATTGTAGTGTACCGCTTTTAGGTCAAACAGTTGTATTATAATACATTTAACAACAAATTTGGTGTTTATCATTTCAAAAAAGGTACTTTTGTCGCATGAATTTTAAAAAGTGCACAAGTTTTTTAATGGCAGTTTATCTGCTGGTTTCCACCAGTGGTTTGATTTTTCATGTGCATTATTGCGGAGGCGAAATTGCTTCTGTTTCTACTATTTTTAAATCTGAAGAGTCTTGTGGAGTGGAAAAACAATCAGATGAAAAATCTTGTTGTGCAAGTTCCACCGAAGATCATTCCGGTTGTTGTTCTGATGAAGTTATTCAAGCTGATTTTGATGAGGTAACCATCAAACAAATTAGTTTTGATTTTGATTTTGTGTCGATTTTGAAGGAGTTCAGTATCCCCGTGTTTTATACAAATGAGGTAGTGTCTTCTGCTCAGATTCTAAATTATTATTGCAATTCGAATGCACCGCCATTCTATGAACTCTATTCCCAATTTGTTTTTTACGCCTGATTGTAAATGAAACTTTTTTCACTGCAAAGTGACTTTATTGTTTAATTTATAATCAAATCAATGCAAAAAATAATTTTAGTACTTACTGTGCTTATTGCCGGGTTTCAGAGTTTTTCTCAGGAAAAAGTTACCGGCAAAATATTCTTCGAAAATAACAAACCAATACAAGGTGCTACCGTTTACTGGAAAGATTCAGAAATAGGTACTATTACAGACGAAAATGGGAATTTTTCAATTCCATTTACGTCGCAGCACTCACTACTGGTCATTAGTTATGTAGGTCTTAAAACCGTTGAATTACAAATTACAGCTCCAAAAGCAATCAGTCATCAAATGGAGTTTGATAATTCATTGGATGAAGTAACACTTACGAAAGTTCGTAATTCTCTTCAAAAAAACTATATGACACCAGCCAATTTGCAAACAATGACCGGCAAAGAATTACTCAAAGCGGCTTGTTGTAACCTTTCGGAAAGTTTTGAAACGAATCCATCCATTGATGTCAATTTTTCAGATGCAGTTTCGGGAAGTCGTCAAATAAAAATGTTGGGATTAACAAGTCCCTATATATTAATAGCTGAAGAAAACATTCCTGCTATTCGCGGAGCTTCACAAGCGTATGGATTATCTTTCATTCCCGGAACTTGGGTTGAAAGCATTCAAATTACAAAAGGAGCAGGTTCTGTTGTCAATGGTTATGAGAGTATTTCCGGGCAGATTAACTATGAATTGTTAAAACCTGCCGATGATATTCCGTTCTTTTTGAATGCGTATGGTTCAACCGACTCTCGTTTTGAGTTAAACACTCATTTCAATACTCAAATAAATGATAAATGGGCTACTAGTTTGTTTTTGCACGGGAATGCTCGAGTTGGTAAAAACGATATGAACGATGATGGATTTTTGGATATTCCAATCGGTAAGCAAATAAATGCAATCAATCGTTGGCAATATACCGATTTAGAAAAGGGCTGGGTGAGTTTTATTAATCTTCGCTACATGAATGATGATAAACAAGCCGGCCAAGTTAATTTTGACCCGGAAAGAGACAAAGGAACTACCAATTTTTGGGGTTCTGAAATTACTACCGAAAAGTTAGACGCATCTGCCAAGCTTGGTTACGTATTTCCAGAAACTCCATGGAAAAGTATTGGTTTTCAAAACGCCTTTAATTACCATAATCAAGAGTCGTATTTTGGTTTGAATCAATACCATATTAAACAGAATAGTTTCTATTCCAATTTAATATATAATTCAATTATCAGCGACACCCGTTATAAGTTTGCTACGGGACTTAATTTCACCTATGACAATTACAATGAATTTGTAAATGTGAATGATTTTAGCAGAATCGATAATTCAATAGGTGCTTTCTTTGAATATACCTATTGCGATTCAGATAAATGGAGTTATGTTTTGGGAGCAAGAGTAGATTCGCACAATCGATTAGGGGTGTTTTTTACGCCAAGAGCTCATGTTCGATACAGGCCTTATGAACGAACCATGTTCAGACTCTCGGCTGGAAGAGGAAAAAGAAGTGCCAATATTTTTGCTGAAAATCAACAGTTGTTTGCTTCGTCCAGACAGTTTCAAATATTGGATACAGCTGGTAAAATTTATGGTTTAGATCCTGAAATTGCGTGGAATTACGGATTTAGTTTTATGCAAGGTTTTAAAGTTTTTGGTAAAGAAGCGGAGTTCACCTTTGATTTTTACCGAACTGATTTTCAAAATCAGGCTGTTGTTGATGTGGATAATAGTCCGCAGCAGGTTTTATTTTATAATTTGGAAGGTCAGTCCTTTGCAAACAGCTTACAAATAGATTTGAATTATCAGTTGATGACTCATTTTTCTATTCGAACTGCTTATAAATACTACGATGTGCAAACCGATTACACCATTGGATTGGTTGAACGTCCGTTACAAGCGAAGCATCGTTTTTTTACCAATTTGGCTTACGAAACGCATGTGAAAGAAAAGGGCCAACAATGGAAATTTGATTTCACTTATAATTGGTTAGGCGAACAACGTTTGCCTCAAACACAATCAAATCCGGAAGAATATCTTTTAGATGCTTTCGCAAATCCGTTTTCAACGATCAATGCACAAGTTACCAAAACTTTTTCTAAAACTTTTGAAGTATATATCGGTGGAGAGAACATCGGAAATTTTCAACAACCCAATCCTATTGTGGGAAGCAGTGACCCTTTTGGGCAATACTTTGACAGTTCAATGGTTTATGGACCGGTTTTTGGAGCAATGTATTACGCGGGATTACGTTTTAAAATTCAATAACAAAAAGCAAGTTCAATAATAAAAATCAATTTCAATAACAATTTCAAAAATCAATGATATAATGAAAAAATTAATTTTAATACTGATGATTTCGTTCCTTGGAATCACAGTTCAAGCACAAGAAAAGAAGAACAAAAATGCAAAGTATGAAGTTTCTGTCAATGGCAATTGCGATATGTGTAAAAAGCGAATTGAGAAAGCAGCATTGTCTGTAAAAGGAGTAAAATCTGCCACTTGGCATATCGATCATCAGGATTTACATTTGATTTTAGATGAAAATAAGTGCACAGTTGACCAAGTGCAACAGGCAGTGGCAAAAGTTGGTCATGATACAGTAAAGTTCAAAGCAACCGACGAAGATTATGAAAAATTACATACTTGTTGTTTGTACGAAAGAAAACAATAATTATAAGAGTTCCGAAATCGATTTCGGAACTTTTTTTTTAAATGTATTTTTTTAAGAAAAAATCAATTAATTTTGTCCTGATTTTTAGTGGCGAATGAACATAATAAATAGTCTTTTAAGACAACATAAAGGACTTTCCTCTTTTTTGTTTGTTTTTATATTTCTTTATTCAGGAATAATTAGAGGTATCATTACTTTCGATGATGAAGACTTTATTCCACATTATGCCCATAATGATTCGGATAGTGAATCAAATTTTTCCACACAATTAAATCATTTTAATAATCTCAGTATTGTCAATCAATTCAAAGAAAAAAGTGAATCGGAAATTGATGAAGTTCATTTTGACATTGAAATTTACTTTTCTTCTCATGCTCCGCTTCAATTTTTACCATACCTCAAATACCTTACTTCAAAAGGACTGAGTTGGTTTAATAATTTTAAATTACATCTTTACGATTTGTATTGTACTTGGAAGTTCCATTTGATTTAACAGTTCGTCGCATTATCATTTAAAGTTCATTTCTATGTACTACTTGTAGAATAGGATGTAACCTTAGAAGAATTCCACAATCGATTTTTAACTGTTAATTTTCATTATGAAATCAACAAAACGCAGTTTTGATGAACATAAAGTTCTTCATCACTTAATCCATTATTTACCAGCCCAAAATCCGTTAAAAGATTTTGTGCATCACAATACATTGCATGCGTTCCAAAACAAAAATTTCCATGAAGCTTTGGAGGAGGCAACCACCATTTTTGGTTATAAAACCTATCTTTCGTTAGCTGATTTTAGACGCCGATTTGCTAATTCAGAGATTAAGGAATCGGTTCTAGACCGCATATTAATTCAGTCAAAAGGTGAGGAAAACCTCGATTTTTGGAAAGGGAAGCTAATTGAAAACTATTATGATGAGTCAGTAAATGCCAGAATTGGAAGTTTACGAGCCAATTGGAAAAAGGAGTATGCCATAAACCTCGAAAAATCAACACATAGTTTGTTATTTCGAGTATTATGTAGCTATTTAGATCAAGGAATTGCCATCTGGAATTTTCCGGTGCATGAAAACGGCTTTTTAGCCTCAATCAGAACTTTGGAGAATAATTGTTTCAAAGGAATTTTTACTTCAAAACGAGCTGTAGAATTACTTCAAAAGGACCCTTCCATCACAGAATTATTAGATATAGTTGTTGGAAAGGAAGTCTTATTTGAACAATACCTTTTTGATCAGCAATTTTCACATCCGGGTTGGAGTGGTATGATTGCAACTATTGAGTCCAATCCGAGTTCTTTATTAGATTCGAGAGCGATAACTTTTGAAGAACTCGTTAAATTCGAATTGCTTCTGGAAATAGACGCTTTAGACGGAAAATTTAATGGGAATTGGTCTCCATTGGGATTAAAAGTCAGAGAAAATGAGTACAACCTATTTGAAAAAGTAAAACACACCGAATTATTAGAAGTGTTGTCACTTTGGCAACAAGCTTTTGAGTGGAGTTTTTATGATAACGTTTTGGTCAATGTTCAACATGTGGAAGAAACTCAATCCAGTAATATTCCCAGTTTCCAAGGTTTATTTTGCATGGACGACAGAGAATGTTCCTTTCGAAGACACATTGAGCATTTAGATAAAGAGGCAGAAACTTTTGGTACGGCTGCATTTTTTAACTTCGAGTTCTATTTTCAACCCGTGGATGGAAAGTTTTATACAAAATTATGTCCGGCTCCAATCACGCCAAAATACCTGATCATAGAAGTTCAAAGAAAGAACAAACAAGCAAAGGATTTGTTGTACCATAAGCAGACACACTCGTTGTTGTTTGGGTGGATTATTAGTCAAACGTTAGGATTTTCATCAGCATTTAAGTTGTTTTTAAACATCTTTAAACCTTCAATGTCACCTGCAACAACTTCTTCCTTCAAGCATTTGCATAAAAAAGCGAAGTTGGTTGTTGAGAATACCAATGTAAATCAGCGAGAGGATAATCTGCAACTTGGTTTTACCATCGAGGAAATGGCCGACAGAATGGAAGGCTTGCTCAAAAGCATTGGATTAGTTAAGAACTTTGCTCCATTAGTTTACATAGTTGGCCATGGAGCTACAAGCGTCAACAATACGCATTATGCAGGATATGATTGTGGAGCTTGTTGCGGCAGACCTAGTTCGGTAAATGCTAAAGTGGCTAAGATGGCAGCAAATCATCCAAAAGTGAGAGAGCTTTTAAAGTTAAGAGGAATAAACATTCCGGAAACAACGCAGTTTTTACCGGCTTTGCACGATACCACAAGAGACGAAATTGTGTTTTATGATGAAGATATTTTAACACCTGAAAACCAAAAATTACATCGTCAAAATGAAAGTGTCTTTTTAAAAGCCTTAGCAAATAACGCCAAAGAACGTTCCAGAAGATTTGATACTATTGATTCGTCGCTTTCACTGAAAAATGTACATGAGAAAGTTAAAAGACGTTCGTTGTCACTGTTTGAGCCTCGTCCGGAATTAAACCATGCAACCAATGCCATGTGTATTGTAGGAAGAAGAAACTTGTCCAAGCAACTTTTTTTAGATCGACGTTCGTTTTTGAATTCCTATGATTATAAAGTCGACCCCACCGGTGATTATTTATCAATTATTCTTGGAGCGGTTGCACCGGTGGCTGGAGGTATCAATTTGGAATATTATTTTTCAAGAGTTGATAATCAAAAATTAGGTGCCGGTTCAAAATTGCCACACAATGTAATGGGTTTAATAGGAGTTGCCAACGGAATCGATGGTGATTTGCGTCCAGGTTTGCCCCTTCAAATGATTGAAGTACATGATCCTTTGAGAATTTTGGTGGTTGCTGAACATTTTCCCGATAAGGTGAAGTATGCTATTAATAAAAACTCGCTCACTTATGAATGGTTTAAAAATGATTGGGTGAAACTGATCGCAATTCAGCCGGAAACAAAAGAAGTTTTTGAATTTAAAAATGAGGAATTCGTAGCCTATAAAACGGTTCAAGAGAAAGCTCAATTTATCAAAAGCGAACTTGATTTGGCGTCCACAACAAACGAGAATCTTCCGATTGGAATTTTAATCAACATCTACTAGTATGAACGAGATTCTTCAATATTTTTTACTGCTACCACTTTTTGGATTTGTGGGAAGCTTGTTACTGCCTGAGTCAAAAGAGAAATTAATCTCATCGGTAGCATTTGGAACTGTTGTTCTTCAGTTTACAGGAATAATGGTTTTTATAGGGGTTTGGGTTATAAAAGGGGCCGATGATTTAAACTTTAAAGAATTGACAATTATAAAAACATCGCATTACGAATTCTTTATTGATTTTTATTTTGATAAAATAGGAGCGGTTTATTTATTCGTGGGAGCACTTTTAACTGCGATGATCACTACTTATAGTAGGTATTATTTGCATAGAGAAAAGGGTTACAAACGATTTTTTAATATGGTACTTTTTTTCTTTTTTGGTTATAATTTGGCGATACTTTCCGGCAATTTTGAAACGCTTTTCATTGGTTGGGAAATCATCGGAATTTCGTCTTTTTTATTGATTGCGTTTTACCGAGAACGTTATTTGCCGGTAAAGAATGCCTTTAAA
>NZ_JBILTE010000009.1:0-27317 GCF_044371705.1 Flavobacterium sp.
TTTTTAGGCGTGCAGAATCTATGCGATATTTATTATTGAATTTTTTTGGCATACATTTTTCATTTTGGCTTTTAAAATATTAATTTTATTCTGTACAGACGTTGCATTGCAACGTCTCTACCATTCGATAATTTTATGAAATCATCGCCCCATTATCAACCCCATCACCATCCGGATTCACAAATACCAATTTCCCTTCCGCATTATTGGTCATCAAAATCATTCCTTCACTATCAACGCCACGCAAGGCTCTTGGTGCTAAATTGGCTAAAATTGTCACGCGTTTTCCAACTACTTCTTCCGGCGAAAAATGTTCGGCGATTCCCGAAACGATGGTACGAACATCCATTCCTGTATCCACTTTTAAAACTAGCAACTTATTTGCCTTAGGCATTTTCTCTGCTTCAATAATTGTACCAACCCGTAAATCAAGTTTGGCAAAATCTTCAAATGTTGCTGTTGGTTTTTGAGGTTCTACAGTTTTGCTTTCCATTTTATTGGCAGTTTTTGTCGCTTCTAATTTGTCTATTTGTTTTTGGATTTCGGCATCTTCAATTTGAGCAAACAAAATTTCTCCTTGACCAATTTGGTGGCCGGATTTTAACAATTCAGATGATTTGGAAATCGTGTCCCAGCCAATTTTTTCCGCATCGGTAGATGCGTTGAATTGCAACGTCTTTAACAATTTTTGCGTTGTAAACGGCAAAAAAGGTTCCGATAAAACACCCAATGCCGTAGCAATTTGCAAAGCCACATACATTTGTGTTTTCACACGTTCCGGATCGGTTTTTACCATTTTCCAAGGTTCTTCATCTGCTAAATATTTGTTTCCCAAACGGGCAACATTCATCAATTCGCCTAACGCTTCTCTGAATCGGTAGCGTTCAATCGAACTTCCAATCACTGCAGGATAAGCTTTTAATTCTGCCAAAACCTGTTCATCAATTGCTGTAAAATCATTGGGTTGAGGTACAATTCCGTTATAATATTTGTGTGTTAAAACCACCACACGATTAATAAAGTTGCCGTAAATCGCAGCTAATTCATTATTGTTTCTTGCCTGAAAATCTTTCCAGGTAAAATCATTGTCTTTGGTTTCAGGTGCGTTTGCGGTTAAAGCGTAACGTAAAACATCTTGCTTCTCCGGAAAATCAAGTAGATATTCATGCAACCAAACGGCCCAATTTTTAGAAGTAGATAATTTGTTTCCTTCCAAATTTAAAAACTCATTGGCCGGAACATTTTCGGGTAAGATATAACTTCCTTCTGCTTTTAACATCGCCGGGAAAATGATACAATGAAACACGATATTGTCTTTTCCAATAAAATGAACCAGTTTAGTGTCGGCATCTTTCCAATAAGGTTTCCAATCTTTTCCTTCGCGTGCCGCCCATTCTTTGGTGGATGAAATGTAACCAATCGGAGCATCAAACCATACATATAATTTTTTGCCTTCGGCACCTTCCACGGGAACATCAATACCCCAATCTAAATCTCTAGTCACAGCTCGTGGCTCTAAACCGCCGTCAATCCATGATTTTACTTGACCGTATACGTTTGGTTTCCAATCATTTTTATGGCCGACTAAAATCCATTCAGTTAAAAAATCGGAATATCGGTCTAATGGTAAAAACCAATGTTTGGTTTCTTTTTTAATAGGCGTTGTGCCGGTAATAGTCGACTTCGGATTGATTAAATCGGTAGCATTCAGCGTAGAACCACATTTCTCACATTGGTCGCCGTATGCTTCTTCGTTACCGCATTTCGGACACGTTCCTACAACAAATCGATCCGCTAAAAACTGATCGGCTTGTGCATCGTATAATTGTTCGGTTACTTCTTCTATAAAATCACCTTTGTCATAGAGTGTTCTAAAAAACTCGGATGCTGTATAATGATGAATTTTTGAGGAGGTACGTGAATAATTGTCAAACGAAATTCCGAAATCCAAAAACGATTGCCGAATGATTCCGTCATATTTATCAATAACTTGTTGCGGCGTGATGCCTTCTTTTTTCGCCTTCATTGAAATGGCCACACCGTGTTCGTCACTTCCGCAAATAAATGCCACATCTTTTCCTTGCAAACGTTGGTAACGGGCATAAATATCGGAGGGAACGTAAACACCTGCTAAATGTCCAATGTGAATCGGACCGTTAGTGTATGGCAATGCCGCAGTAATTGTATATCTTTTAGGATTATCTATCATATGATTTTGTTTCTCGCCAAGTCGCAAAGACGCAAAAAGGCATGAATTAATACTATTGTTTTGCAAAAATAAGCAAACCCATCGATTCTAATTAAATTTTGGAGATTCGTTTTATCGTTTGAGGGTTTATTTGTTTATTTGTTAGATTGAAACCAATCAACTATGAAACATACTGTTCTACTTTGGTTTGTTTTGGCTCTTTTTTTCAATGCTAATGCTCAAATGGACAAAAAAATGATCACACCTCCTTATTTAAAAAAAGGCGACACGGTTGCTATTGTGGCAACTGCCCGAAAACATATTGACGACGACTTGAAACTCGCCAAAGAATTTTTAGAAAATTGGGGATTAAAAGTTTTGGTTGGTAGTTCGATCGGACTAGATCAAAATCAGTTGGCGGGAACCGATGAAGACCGAGCAAATGACTTTCAACAGCAATTGGATAATCCGACTGTGAAAGCAATTTGGTGTGTTCGAGGCGGCTATGGAACGGTTCGAATAGTTGACTTGATTGATTTTACAAATTTTAAAGTTCATCCCAAATGGGTCATTGGTTTTAGCGATGTGACGGTTTTACACAGCCATATTCATAACTTAGGGATTCAATCCATTCACGGAATGATGCCGGTGAATATTCCAAGAGCAACTCCCGAAGCCAAAGAGAGCTTGCGGAAAGCACTGTTTGGCGAAAGTCTTTCGTATGCCATTCCGTTTGATCCTATCAATAAATTAGGCAAAGCCAAAGGAGAATTAGTAGGAGGAAATTTATCTATTTTGTACAGTTTGTTTGGTTCAGAATCAGCAATAGATTGCACAGATAAAATATTGTTTTTGGAAGATTTGGATGAATATTTGTACCACATCGACCGCATGATGATGAACTTAAAACGCAATGGCTGTTTGGAAAGTTTGAAGGGAATTGTGGTGGGAAGCATGACCAAAATGAAAGACAATGATATTCCATGGGGGAAAGATGCCTTGCAAATTATTGAGGATGTGACTAAGACCTACAATATTCCGGTAGTTTATCATTTCCCGGCGGGACATATTCCGGATAATCGAGCATTGATTTTTGGACGACAAGTGACCTTGGAGGTGACGGAAACAGGAACAAAGTTGATTTTTGATTAGTGATTTTATAATCTAATTAAAAGTGGAACACAGATTTTTAAAATGAAAGAAATTATAATAATAGTTTTTTTAAATTCTTTAAATTTTATTAATTTTTATCATCTGTGTTCAAAAACTCTTTTTATGGAATTTGGATTTTAAATTATTTTAGGGAACACAGATTTTTAAAATGAAAGAAATTAAAATAATAGTTTTTTTAAATTCTTTAAATTTTATTAATTTTTATCATCTGTGTTCTGAAAAGTAGTTTTTTTTGGAATTTGGAATTTGAACATTGGAATTTCTTTTTATTATGGCCCAACACAATGAATTAGGCAAAGAAGGCGAAAAATTAGCTGTAGAGTTTCTGCAAAACGACGGCTATGAAATTTTAGAAACCAACTGGACCTTTCAAAAAGCCGAAGTGGATATTATTGCACAAAAAGAAAATATACTCGCCATTGTGGAAGTTAAAACTCGTTCGTCCATTGATTTTGGTTTGCCTCAAGATTTTGTAAAACCCAAGAAAATTCAATTATTAGTAAAAGCAGTTAATGAATATGTTGTTCAAAATGAACTGGATGTGGAAGTGCGTTTTGATATTATTGCCATTCACAAAGAGGGTAATCAATTGAATATTGAACATTTAGAAGATGCATTTTTTCACTTTTAACATGTTTCATTTGTAACAAATTGTATTTAATTTGTACTTTTACATTAGTTAAAGTTATAATATTATGAAATCGCCAAAAAATAGCATTTGCGTGAGCAAATACCATTAAAAAAAAAGCGATTACATAGGTCCTTTAAAATACAATAAATAGTCTCCTATGAAAACAATCTCTTCCGTTGTAGAGCACTACATAAAAACCAAACCTTTTTTATTGAGTGCCTTATCTCAAGGTATTATTAATTTAACTTCTTTAGCCCGAAACATGATGCCTGAATTGGAGCAAGAATTAGGCAAAGATGTCAAGCACGGTGCGATTGTCATGGCTTTGAAGCGATTGTCAGAAGACTTGGATTTCCGATTGAACTTTAAAATCATCAAAGTATTAAAAAACTTGGGTGAAATAACGGTTCGTTCGTCGTTGACTGATTATACGTTTGCTGTGTCTGAAACCATTTTGAACAAGCAAGCCGATTTAATTACTGAAATCAACACCTATTCCGATATATTTTACACCTCTTCCCGGGGCGTAACCGAAACAAATATTGTAGTGAGTGACGTGGTAGGTCATTTGGTTTTAAAGCATTTTGAGACAGAAAAACTCATTCAAACACAAGACAAATTAGCTTCCATAACCGTAAAATTGCCAAAGGAAAATGTTTCCGTTCCCGGGGTTTATTACTATATTTTTCAGCGTTTAGCTTGGGAAGGAATCAGCATCAATGAAGTAATTTCAACCTCCAACGAATTTACCATTTTGGTGAGTGATGAAGAAGTGGATGTTGCTTTTAAAGTGATTAAAGATTTGAAGAATTTGTAGATTATAATTGGCCTTTGTTTAGTTTGCCAAAGTTATCTTCTTTGCTATGCCAAAAGGCAATAATAGTAACATCTTCGGTATCATAAATGTAATATATTCCGTAGGGAAATGTTTTTAACCAAATAATGCGAATGGTATTATATCGAAATTGGAATGCTTCAGGATTTTTGGCAATTTTATTAAAAGAAGCACGAACTTCTTTTTCCAATTTTTTTCCTAAACTTAAGTTAATGGTAGTGTAACGAGAAATAGCTTCTTCTATTTCAATGGCTGCCGTAGATTTTAAAACGAGCTTTTTATAACTCATATTTTGTTTTAAGTGAATCTAAAAATTGAAAAGCATCAATACCGGATTTTGGATTTTCTTGATGATCAAGTAGCCTTTTTTCAAGTTCTTCTTTTTGAGCGGTGGTCAAATCATTGTGCTCAATTTCTTTCAAAACAAAATTCTTCACTTTTTTTAAAAGTGAAGCATCATTTATATTTTGAAGTAAATCAAATAAGATGGATTTTTCTGTTTGTACACTCATTCTCTTGAATTATATAAAATCAAAGATACAAAATTTATAATTTCAAGAATTTTTATTTTTTGTAATTATGATCTAGTTTCCCATCATCTCCATCAACTCCAACGCCTTCTTCACAGACTTCACATTTTCAAAAGTCAACAACAAACGCAAACCGTTTTTGGTTTCTTTCTCTTTCATTTTGCACAAGTGGCCGTTGTGTTGCACAAACTGTAAAACCTTTTGAAAACGACTCGATTGATAATAATCACTTTGTTGGTCTCCGACAAAATAACCAATCATTTTTCCTTGTTTTAATACCAGTTTTTCCAATCCCATTTGGGTGGCACGCCACTTGATTCGGACGCTGTTTAACAAAGCAAGAGCTTCTTTTGGTAAAGGCCCGAAACGGTCGATGAGTTTTTGTTCGTAAGCCAGCAAAGCTTCTTCGTCTTTAACGGTGCTTAGTTCGTTGTACAAATTCAAACGTTCAGAGATGTTATTGATGTAATCATCCGGGAATAGTAGTTCAAAATCGGAATCTATTTGTAGGTCTTTTACATAGGTTTTGGTTTCCAAATTTTCATCAGTCGGGTACAAATCTTTGAATTCATTTTCTTTCAGCTCTTCGATGGCTTCGTTCATGATTTTTTGGTAGGTGTCAAATCCAATTTCATTGATAAAACCACTTTGCTCACCGCCCAATAAATCGCCGGCACCGCGAATTTCTAAATCTTTCATGGCAATGTTAAAGCCACTTCCCAATTCACTGAATTGTTCCAACGCTTGTATGCGTTTTCGTGCATCATCGGTCATCATACTATACGGCGGAGTGATGAAATAACAGAATGCTTTTTTATTGCTTCGTCCCACACGACCTCGCATTTGATGTAAATCAGACAACCCGAAATTATTCGCATTATTAATAAAAATGGTGTTGGCATTCGGTACATCCAAACCACTTTCAATAATAGTTGTAGCAACCAATACGTCAAATTCGCCATTCATAAAGGCAAGCATTAGTTCTTCCAATTTTTTGCCGTCCATTTGTCCGTGACCAATGCCCACTCGTGCATCTGGGACCAATCGCTGAATCATTCCGGCGACTTCTTTGATGTTTTCAATACGGTTATTGATGAAAAATACTTGTCCGTTTCGCTGAATTTCATAAGAAACAGCATCACGAATTAGCTCTTCATTAAATTGAACCACTTGCGATTCAATCGGATATCGATTGGGTGGAGGTGTCGTAATAACTGATAAATCTCGTGCCGCCATTAATGAAAACTGCAACGTTCTGGGGATGGGAGTTGCGGTTAACGTCAACGTGTCAACCGTTTCAGAAATCGTTTTGAGTTTGTCTTTAACGTTCACACCGAATTTTTGTTCTTCATCAATAATCAGTAAGCCCAAGTCTTTGAATTTGACATCTTTGCTTACCAATTGATGCGTTCCGATGATGATGTCTACTTTTCCTTCGGCTAAACCTTTCAACGTTTCACTTTTTTGTTTAGCTGTTCGGAATCGGTTTAGATAATGGACCGTGACCGGCATGTCTTTCAACCGTTCGGTAAACGTTCGGTAATGTTGGTACGCCAAAATGGTGGTGGGAACCAGTATGGCCACTTGTTTGCTATTATCAACTGCTTTAAAAGCGGCACGAATGGCGACTTCTGTTTTGCCAAACCCAACGTCACCGCAAATCAGACGATCCATCGGACGTTCGTTTTCCATGTCGTTTTTTACATCGCGGGTGGCAGTAATTTGATCGGGAGTATCTTCGTAAATAAACGAACTTTCCAATTCTTTTTGCAAATAACTGTCGGGAGCATATTGAAAGCCTTTTTCTAATCGGCGTTTGGCATAAAGCTGAATTAAGTTAAAAGCAATATGCTTTACCCGAGCTTTGGTTTTTTGCTTTAACGCTTTCCAAGCACTCGAACCTAATTTATATATTTTAGGAGGCGTGCCGTCTTTGCCGTTGTACTTGACAATTTTGTGTAAGGAGTGAATGCTCACATACACTATGTCATTATCTGCATATACCAATTTGATGGCCTCTTGAGTTTTTCCTTCTACTTGTATTTTTTGTAAACCACCAAATTTACCAATACCGTGATCAATATGTGTCACATAATCACCTACAGAAAGAGTCGTTAATTCTTTTAAAGTGATGGTTTGCTTTTTGGAATACCCGTTTTTAATGCTGAATTTGTGGTAACGCTCAAAAATCTGATGATCGGTGTAACAGGCCATTTGCATTTCTTCGTCAATAAAACCTTGGTACAAAGGAAAAACAGTCGTTTTATACTGTTTGCGAATGTCTTCATGATTGGCTTCGTCTAAGCTTTCAAAAATATCATGAAAACGGTCTGCCTGACTTTCATTGGAACAAAATAAGTAGTTTTTATAACCGTTGAAATGATTTTCATTCAAGTTATTCAACAATAAATCAAATTGTTTGTTGAATGAAGGTTGCGGTTGCATGTGAAATTCAAATATCTTTTCCGTTTTGAAAAGAGAAGAATTACCCATTTCAACCAATGAAAAATCCAATGCTTTTTTTAGGAAAGCAGCTTGATCGATAAACAACTCTTCCGGATTGGCATGCTTGATTTCCCTGGAAAGTTTATTATATGCGTCGGTTGCAAGAGCAAACAATTTGTCTAATTGAGCGGTAACTACTTCTGCATTTTGTATAAACAGAACCGTATTCGGATGAATATAGTTTAAAAAGCTTTCTCGGTTTTCCTGTAAGTATTTATTTTCTACATTGGGAATAATGGCAATCTTGGTTTGTTTGGCAATAGAAAGTTGCGTTTCCACATCAAACGTTCGAATACTGTCTACTTCATTACCAAAAAACTCAATGCGGTACGGATGGTCGTTGGAAAACGAAAAGACGTCTACAATCCCACCGCGAACAGAAAACTCCCCCGGTTCGGAGATAAAATCCACTCTTTTGAAATGGTATTCAAACAATACTTCGTTGATAAAATCAATGGATATTTGGTCACCGACAGAAACTTTCAAGGTATTTTTGTCCAGTTCTTTTCGGGTCACCACTTTTTCAAAAACCGCTTCCGGATATGTGACAATAATGAATGGTTTTTTACGTGAGTTGATGCGATTTAAAACTTCGGCACGTAAGAGTACATTGGCATTGTCGGTTTCTTCTAATTGATACGGTCGGCGGTACGAACTCGGGTAAAACAAAACCTCTTGGTCGTTGATTAAGTGCTCTAAATCGTTGAGATAATAGGCTGCTTCTTCTTTGTCATCGCACAGAATTAAAAAAGGAAATTCACTTTTGTTAAAAAGTGAATGAAGAATCAAGGATACCGATGAACCCACCATTCCTTTTAAATGAATTCGGGCGTGTTTGTTTTCTAAAGCGGCAACAGCAGCAAGAACTTTAGATGATTTTGCATACAATGACTGTATATCGGATTTAGTCAATTTTTTCGAGATTTTTAGGAATATTTTTGGCGGCTCTGGAGGTGTCTAACATACGAATCATATCCGATTCTCCTTGCTCCATTGGCACTTCGCTTTTGCGAACGAATTCATCCAATTGGATTTCAATGGATGCTAATTGTTTGTTGATTTCCTCAATTACTGCAATTACTTTCGTTTGAGGTATTTCGTCTAAAGTAATAAAGAGCTCTAAAGTGCGAAACTGGTTCAACAGTACTAAAAACCGACTTTTAAATTCGGGAATTTGCAAATTGGAAGGAATAGAATTATAAACGCTATCTACTTTTTTTGTCAAATCAATTGATTTTTTTTGAAAAGCTCCAATTGTACTTTTGGGTTTCTGATTCAACTCTAACAACAACAGCCGTAGTTCTTCCCAATTGGCAATTAAAGTTTGCGATTTGGCTTGCGGTTGTATCGTTCTAAAACTCCACGCATTATTGATGGCGGTAAAAATAGCGTCTTTTTTTTCAAGGTCTTTTTTATTGGCAGCCAATCGTTCGGCAGAATCATCTTTACATCCCATGAAGGTAACTAAAGCCAGAAAAAGTAATGTGAACCGTAAAGTCATAAGTGACGAATTTGAATTCAAAAATACAAAGGTAAAATGAAAGAAGCCAAGAGTTGTGAATACTTCCTTAAATTATTTATTTTTTAGCAGCTGATCCGGCTTTTCATTGCAAGTTTTTTGCTGTGTTTCAATCCGGGTTAGTAATGGAAATACCAAAAATAAATCAACAATTGTGAGTTACGAAATCGTTATATTTGCAATCAAATTTACGAATCTCATGCAAACAAAAATCCTAATCATTGGCGCCTGCGGTCAAATAGGCACTGAGTTGACACAAAAATTGCGAACTTTATACGGCACCGATAACGTCATTGCTTCGGATATTCGGAAACTGAATAACGATGTGGTGAACAACGGCATTTTTGAAGTTATCAATGCATTGGATTATAATCAGATTGAGCATTTGATTGAAACTTATGAAATAACCGAAGTGTATTTAATGGCGGCTTTACTGTCGGCAACCGCCGAAAAAAACCCTGCTTTTGCGTGGGATTTGAATATGAACTCCTTGTTTCACGTACTGAATCTTGCAAAAGCCGGAAAGATTCAAAAGATATTCTGGCCTTCGAGTATTGCGGTTTTCGGACCTACAACTCCTAGAGACAACACGCCTCAATATACTGTGATGGAACCTTCGACTGTTTACGGAATTTCCAAACAAGCGGGCGAACGCTGGTGTGAATATTATAACAAACAATATGGAGTAGATGTGCGAAGCATCCGTTATCCTGGATTGATCTCATGGACAACTCCTCCGGGTGGTGGCACTACCGATTATGCTGTTGATATTTATTACAAAGCATTAGCGGATAAAAAATTCACTTGTTTTCTGTCTGAAAATACCGGTTTACCAATGATGTACATGGATGATGCCATTCGTGCAACTGTAGAAATTATGCAAGCACCAAAGGAGCAGATTATAATACGTTCATCTTATAATTTATCAGGGATTAGTTTTACTCCAAAAGAAATTGCAGCATCTATTCAAAAGCATATTCCTGAGTTTACCATTGATTATGCACCGGATTTCCGTCAGGCAATTGCCGACAGTTGGCCGGCAAGTATTGATGATACTTCCGCACGATCCGATTGGGGTTGGAAGCATGAATTTGATATGGAACGAATGACGCAAGTAATGTTGGAAAATTTAGCTAAATAAAACAAAAAGGACTCTCACTTTTTAAGCAATACCTGCGGTGAAAAACCCCTTTTTTGGTCAAGGGAACTTGTTGCTACACTTCAAGCCTTTAACGATTGATAGTGGGAGCATACCAAACAAGGGTAAGTCGGCAAAAGCACTTCTTTTAAACATGACTGATCTCATCGTCAATCAATAAATCTTCCCGACGTAATTTCAAAAAGACTTGTGCAACGGCAATAACATCCTTTTCACAATAGGTAATAATTCGATCGATGTCTTTTTCAACGTAATAAACATGAGCGACTTCGCTTCCATCAATATCATCTTTTGGAGAAGGTATTTTCAACACTTTCGTTAATAATCGCATCGACGTGTAATGTTTATAGTCGCCAAACTTCCATAGTTCTAAAGTATCTAAATGAGGTACTTCCCAAGGTTTTTTGCCAAATAAATTGAGTTTAGCCGGAAGTTCAACCCCTAAAATAATCATTCTCCTTGCTATAAAAGGAAAATCAAATTCTTTGGCATTATGTCCGCATAAAATATGTTGCGGTTGACTAAAATGATTGTTAAGTAAGTTGCTAAAATCCTTCAGGATCTTTGTTTCGTCACCAAAAAAAGTAGTCACACGAAAATTCCGAATATCTCCTTTTGTCACAAAGTAACCAACAGAAATACAAATGATTTTACCAAACTCAGCCCAAATTCCGGCACGGTCATAAAATTCGTCAGCGGTATATTCCTCACCTCTTTGGTACTTGGTTTTTTGCTCAAAAAGGTATTTCTTTTCTTCGTCTAAATTATTAAAATGATCTTCTTCGGGAACAGTTTCAATATCTAAGAAAAGAATATTGTCGAGTTTAATTTTTTCAATCATTTTGCTCTTTTTTAAAGTATTGCCTTATAAAAGTAAATAAAACTTTTGAAAGATTTTACATTCAATCACAAAAAATTACTAATCGGACTCTTCCAATTGAAAAATATCATTAACTGATTTATTAAAAAGTCGCGACAATTTCAAAGCTAAAACCGTAGATGGTACAAATCGATTGGATTCAATGGCATTAATGGTTTGCCGACTCACACCAATCTTTTCGGCTAATTCAGCTTGCGTAATATTGGCAATTGCCCGTTCTACTTTAATTGTATTTTTCATCGTCTATAGCTTTTGAAGATTTGTAAATCATCCAATAAAAACGAACGATGAAAAAGAACAATAAAGTAAACATATTGTACATCATCACTGTTAAAAATGGCATTCCGTAAATAAAAATCACACATGCTAAAAGAACGGTATAATTGACATAAGTTGCCCAAACTAAACTTTCCAACCTGATTTTAGCTACCATTTCATCTTCAATTTTTTCTTTTGAAAAAGCGACCAATAAGCCACCCACAATTAAAAGCACTCCAAGAATCTCATCTATTAAGTTATTCTCAATGAGATTAAAAAACTTTTTACTATTAAAGAAGTCATCGTTAAATACTGCAAATGTTTTTAATCTTAGAAATTCAAAATCCGGTTCATAAATACTAAATAGCACAGCTCCTATTAACGAAGGAATAAACAACAACCAACCCAACTTTTTTAATCGGTTTGGAAATAAATAATTCGTCATCATAACTATATTGATTTAAAGATTAACTACACAAATGTAAAACATTTTTTCCAATATGTAAAACATACTTTACATTATATTTAACAAAAAAGCCACACAATTGTGTGGCTTTTACGTTTATTATTTAGCATTTATTATGACTGCGTAGGAGTAACATTTCCTTTGATAGTCAAGATTACCGGAGCTTCATTTTCATTTAAAGTAACCGTTACTGTTTTTGAAAATTGTCCCGGTGACGCTGCGTTATAGGTTGCTTTTACATAAGCAGTAGCCCCTGGTTTTACCGGAGTTTTAGTATAATCTGTAGCTGTACAACCACAAGATGCTCTAACACTAGTAATTAAAACGGTTTGCTTAGTGGTGTTTTTGAATGTAAAATCGTGAGAAACAGGAACTCCTTGTTTGATTTCTTTAAAATCAAAAGTAGTTGCTGTCCAAGCTACAGGAGCTGATGGTTTTTGTGGAGCTGGTGTAGTGGTGATTGGTTGTTTTGCGGCCGGTTTAGCTTCTTGTGCAAAAGATGCAGAAGTAGTCATAAACATTCCTACGATTGCGATACATGTAATTTTTAATGCTTTCATATTTTTTTAGTTTTATATTAAGTTACAAGGCAAATATATTTACTCTAAATTTGTTTTCTGTTAATCGAACTATAAGTTTTGTTAATGAGTTGTTAATCCGTTCATTTTTAATTCTTTTCCCATTTTGAGTTCGCTAGATTTGCTATTCAAATAAAAATCCATTTTGAAATTCAATAAATTAAATACGATCATTTTTGTTGGTTTTTTAGCCATTGTAGGAGTGCTATTTATGCAACTCTTAATGCTCAATCAAGCTTATGCCTTTGAGAAAAAGGAATACAGTGAAAAGATTTATTTTGCTTTGCAAGATATTGTTCAAAAAATTTATCGCGACAATAAAACCCAACTTCCTATTAAAGATCAAATTAAAAAAGTAACGGAAGATTACTATATTGTGAATGTTGATGATGTATTTGAAGCAAAAGTTTTAGAATATTATTTGAAAACAGAATTTCAAAAAGTAAAATTAGACCTTGATTTTGAATATGCCATTTACGATTGTGGTTCAGATGAAATGATTTATGGCGACTATATTTCAAGCTCGGATGATAAAACCAACGAATGTGAAAATTGTTTTGAAAAGAAAGAAGGTCTGATTTATTATTTTGCCGTTCGTTTCCCCAATTTAAAGTATTCATTGATTGGCTCGTTGGGTCAATATTGGATCTATACTTCTATATTAATTTTGGTGTTAATCATTTATGTGTATTCGGTGATTTTGCTCTTGAAACAGAAAAAATATTCGGAGCTTCAAAATGATTTCATCAACAATATGACGCATGAATTCAAAACGCCTTTGGCCTCTATTTTAATTGCTTCCAATTATGCCAACTCACAAGAGGAAATTAAAAACAATCCAAAACTCCATAAATACATGGATATCATCATTAAACAAAGCAATAAATTAAACCAACACATCGAACGAATGTTGACCGTTGCTAAAGGTGATGCCAATTGGATTGAATTGGATAAAAAAAGTATTTCTTTAACAGAAATGATCCTACTGGTTGAAGAAAATGTGCTATTGAAAACTGATAAAAAGGTTTCATTGCAATTTGAAAATCAAAAAAACTATCTTTTGCATGCAGATGAATTTCATTTATACAATGTGTTTTATAACATTGTAGATAATGCCATTAAATACGGAACCGCAAGTCCGGAAATCATCATCAATTGTTCGGAAAATGAAAAAAATCTGGTGATCAGTTTTGCTGATAACGGTCCGGGAATTGAACAAAAACATTTGGATTATGTTTTTGATAAGTTTTACCGCGTTCCAAGAGAATCAAAAAATGAAATAGAAGGTTTTGGCATAGGTTTGTCATACGTTAAAAAAATTATAGATTTACATCGATGGAACATTTCCATTCAAAATAATACACCCACAGGAATTATTGTAACAATCACGATTCCTAAAAAAGATGTTTTATGAGTAAAAAGAAAATTCTATATGTAGAAGATGATGAATCCTTAGGGTTTTTAACTGCTGACAGTTTAGAACAAACCTATGATGTGTCACATTACACCAATGGGAAAACCGGATTTGATGCCTTTTGCAAAGAGGAATTTGATTTGTGTATTTTAGATGTGATGTTGCCGGACATGGATGGTTTTGAAATTGCCACTGAAATCAGGAAACGAAACCAAGAAATTCCCATCATCTTTTTATCTGCCAAAACGATGAAGGAAGACCGAATCAAAGGTTTAAAATTAGGTGCAGATGATTATTTGGTCAAACCCTATTCGATGGAAGAGTTAACCTTAAAAATGGAAGTGTTTTTAAATAGAAGTCAAAAAAACACCTCAAAAAATTTGACGACCTACCTGATTGGTTCCTATGAATTTGATCCTACCAATTATTGTGTCTCGAAAGGAAAAGAAGTAACTAACCTCACCGAGCGAGAAGCGGCATTGTTAAAGTTTTTTCTTGATAACAAAAATACGGTTCTCAAACGCGAAAAAATTTTAATTGAACTTTGGGGAACCGATGATTATTTTGTTGGAAGAAGTCTGGATGTTTTTATTTCGCGACTGCGAAAAGTATTTAAAGAAGAACCCAACATCCGGATTGAAAACATTCCAAGAGTTGGGTTCAAATTAGTTTTAGAATAAATTATTTCAAAAAACTATACATATACGTTTCTAAAGCTTTCAATTCTTCATCGGAAAGCGTTTTAGTCACCGCAAAATTTGTTTTCATCACTTCATATTGCGTAGGATCTACGATAGGTTCTGCATTTTCTTTTAAAAATTCAACCATATTGCCTCCCTTTTCTTTATAAATAGTAGCAATTTCAACAATACTAGGTCCAATAACTTTTTTATCAGGCAAATGGCAAGTTTTGCATAATCCCACACCATTAAATAAATCTTCCCCTAAAGCAAGAGTAGGGTCAACGGCAACCTCAGTTTGATCAACCAACGTCTCATCAGTTGCTTTGCCAAAAGGTTCCGACTTTTTATCTCCACAGGAAATAAAAATCAATGAAAAGAGTAAAAAAAATATTTTTTTCATATCTAAGTAATTATTGATTTACTCAAAGTTACTATCAAAAAATCTATTAAAAGCTGATAAAAATCATTTATGAAATTAATTTCACCACGTCTTTTGCAAAATAACTTGCAATCATATCGGCTCCCGCTCTTTTTATTGCTGTTACTTGTTCCATCATGATGGCATCGTGGTCTAACCATCCTCTTTCAGAAGCTGCTTTAATCATGGCATATTCTCCGGAAACCTGATAAACTGCTACAGGAACATCAAAAGCATTTTTAACTTCACGAACAATATCTAAATACGATATTCCTGGCTTTACCATCACAATATCCGCTCCTTCATCAATATCCATGCGAGTTTCGCGAATGGCTTCGATGCGGTTGTGATAATCCATTTGATAGGTTTTTTTATCTTTGGGAACATTTTGCATGTCAACGGGAGCACTGTCGAGTGCCTCGCGAAACGGTCCGTAATGTGCGGAAGCATATTTGGCACTATACGCCATGATTCCGGTGTTTACATAACCTTCATCTTCCAAAGCTTCTCTGATTTCCAGAATTCGTCCATCCATCATGTCACTTGGAGCCACAATGTCCGCTCCTGCTTCTGCATGCGAACAACTCATTTCTGCCAAAATAGCTGAAGTTAAATCATTAACAATCGCTCCGTTTTCAATCACACCATCGTGACCGTAAACTGAATAAGGATCTAGAGCCACATCCGTCATCACAATCATTTCCGGAACTGCATTTTTAATTAATTTCACCGCTCGTTGCATCAATCCGTTTGGATTCAATGCTTCTGTTCCTTTGTTGTCTTTTAAAGAATCCGGTACTTTTACAAATACCAAAACGGACTTCAGGTTTAGTTTTGCCAATTCTTTTACTTCCTTTTCCAATAAATCCAAACTCAATCGGAAATAATTGGGCATCGAAGGAATTTCTTCTTTGATTCCTTTTCCTTCCACCACAAAAAGTGGTACAATAAAATCGTTTGGTGAAAGAATGGTTTCGCGAACAAGTGAACGAATAGACTCATTGGTTCGTAATCGTCTGTTTCTTCTAAGTGGGTACATTTTATTTTTATTTAACGATTGTAGATTTAAGCATTTACAATCCGATTTTTTTATTTGCTTTGTCGTAATATTCTTTTACTTTTTTGGGCGGGTCAAAGCGATAACCAGCTGTAATTTTAAAGGTTGATATTTGATCATTTAAACGAATATCTGCTTCTGAATCTTGAGCAAAATCGATGTAATTCAGATTGACGAATGTAAAAAACGAGTCGGAATTATAGCCAATTTTTAAACTAACGCTTCCCTCATAAATAGGTGCAAAATCCCCATCAACACTATTAAATCCACCACCTACGGACAATCCGCCTGAAATTAAAAAGTGATTGTTAATTACCCAATTATAAAAATACGATGGCGACAAAGAAACTAAATAAATATTGCTTTTACTTTCCGGATTTCCATCATTTAAATCGAAATTGGTATAATAAATCGAAAGATTAGGAATGAAGCTTCCGGCACTTTTTGTTTGCCATTCCTTTTGATTAGCAATCATTTTGAATGAAAATTTATCATTAAAAATATAGGATGTTGTCCCTCCAATTTTTGTGGTTCTAAGTCTGGGGAAAGCTAGTTCTGTTTCTCCATCGGTTATATAAAAACCTGTTTGATTGATGAAAGAAAGAGATTGCATCCATTTTTTGTAATAAAATCGAGTCCCTAAACTAAATAATTTAGAACCATCGTTGTCTTTGTTTTCAGTCAAAAACTCCGGCGAATATCCGTAGGAAATGTCAATAAATTTATAACTTAAATTTAGTCCGATCTGTGCTCTTCGGTTCGGTTCTAAACCCAAATAATTTGCTTCTCCTTCAGTATTGAAATTGACTTGAAAACTATTTGATATGTCTTGATAATAGATACTTGAAATTACTTTTTCATCATAGGAGACAAAATGCGTATTTTGAAGTGAATCCTTTTGAGCAAATGAGCTCATGATTCCTCCAAAAAACAACACTATGACAAATTTTACAACCACTCTTTCGGATTTTCTAAAACAGCAATTAATTTTTCTTCTTCACTTCCATTTTCAGGATGATGGTCATACACCCATTGCACATGCGGGGGCAAACTCATCAAAATACTTTCAATTCTACCATTGGTTTTCAAACCGAATAAAGTGCCTTTGTCATGCACTAAATTGAATTCTACATAACGACCACGACGGATTTCTTGCCAAGTTCTATGTTGTTGAGTATAAGGCAAATGTACTCTTTTCTCTACAATTGGCACGTAGGCTTCTAAAAAACTATTCCCTATTTCGGTTACAAAATTAAACCAATCGTCCATGGAAACTGTTTCGGTTGCTTTGCAATAATCAAAGAACAAACCACCTATTCCTCGGGCTTCGTTTCGGTGAGCATTCCAAAAATAGTTATCACATTGTCTTTTATATTTTGGATAGTACTCCAAATTGTGTTTGTCACAAGCTGCCTTACAGGTTTGATGAAAATGGATTGCATCTTCTTCAAATAGATAATGAGGTGTCAAATCTTGTCCGCCGCCAAACCATTGATTGATGATTGCTCCGTTTTCATCATACATTTCAAAATACCGCCAATTGGCATGAACGGTTGGCACCATCGGACTTTTGGGATGAATAACCAAACTTAAACCACAGGCAAAAAAATCAGCTTCGCCCACATTGAATAATTTTTGCATGGAATCAGGTAATTTTCCATGAACGGCTGAAATATTCACACCCCCTTTTTCGAATACTTGACCGTTTTCGATGACGCGAGTTTGTCCACCACCACCTTCAGCTCGTTCCCAAACATCTTCACGGAATTTCGCAAAACCATCAACCGCTTCTAATTTAGAAGTGATTTGATTTTGGAGGGTTTGGATATATTTTAGAAATTTATCTTTCATTCTGTTTGTAATTAATAAGAATTGCATTGCAATGAAATCCAATCTATTGCATTGGAATAAACTCCAACACAAGCATTGTCGTCCGTCCCTCTGGGACTTTGGTTGGGAAGTCCCATAGGGACGACCGACGTTTTTCCCTTAGAATTCATTCTAAGTGGTTATCCACATTCATTGACTTTCAATATTTATATTAATTGCATTGGAATAAATTCCAACGCAAGCTGTATCGTCCGTCCCTATCGGACTTTGGTTGGGAAGTCCCATAGGGACGACCGATGTTTTTCCCTTAGAATTCATTCTAAGTGGTTATCCACATTCATTGACTTTCAATATTTATATTAATTGCATTGGAATAAATTCCAACGCAAGCTGTATCGTCCGTCCCTCTCGGACTTTGGTTGGGAAGTCCCATAGGGACGACCGATGTTTTTTCCTTAGAATTCATTCTAAGGGGTTTGACTCATGTATTTTAAAATCAAATCAACTCTTCAAAATAATAATCTTCATCATAATTCACTTCAAATTCAATCAACAGTTTAGTATATTCTTCCTTAAAACTTTCTCTATGATGATGTGTCTCTTGATTTGCAATATAATTATAAACATTTTCAATTGCAGATTTGTTATAACTAAAACCTCCAAACCCTCCTTGCCATTCAAATCGGTCAAGCATAAAACCGTTTTCATTGACCCATTTTGATGATTTTGCTTTAACACTTTGCATAACATCTGAAATTGCCAACTTTGGTACTAATGAAAAAAAACAATGAACGTGGTCTTCTACGCCATTCACAATAATTGTTTTGCAACCCGTTTCATTTATAAGGTTTCCTATTACTGCCATGAGCTCAGACCTCCATTCTTTTTCAATAACCGCATTTCTATATTTTACTGCAAAAACCGTTTGAATGTATAATTGTGAATACGTGTTTGGCATAATTAAAAATTTTAGAAATCTTGATTGAAATTTACATGTCTGGAAGAAGTAATTAACACTAATTCGATGAATAAATACAAAACAATCATTTACTGCTCACTTATCATGTGACTTTGAGACCGAACTCTGCCTACTGATTAAACTTCTTCACTACTTCCAAAAATGCCTTTGCATGATCTACCGGAATATTTGGTATAACAATGTTAGAGTTGAATCTGTCTTTCATTATCTTAATAAAATTATAGTAACTAATAGAACAATTGGGACAAACGCAAAATGTAAATCAGAATAAAATTTAACTTTATTTAAAATGTTAGCCAATACTATAAAAATAAACGATCCAAGAAAAACAATACCTGTAATTATTATTATACCCACTATAAAATAACTTGCTCCATCAGGATGTTGATTATCAAAAGAAGGAACTCTAAAAATGAATTGATATGCTATAAAAATTGACCACAGAACATTGATGACTGCTGGTATTCTATTTACTTTATTTAAAATTCCAAATTTCATTACGCCTTATACTCCTTCACAGCCTCCACAAATGCCTTCGCATGATCAACCGGAATATTTGGTAAAATTCCGTGACCAAGGTTGACGATATAATTGTCTTTTCCAAATTCATCAATCATTTCATGGACCATTTTTTTGATGATTGGTATAGGAGACAATAATCGGGATGGATCAAAATTTCCTTGTAAGGTGATTTTTCCACCCGATAAATAACGTGCATTTCTTGGCGAGCAAGTCCAATCGACACCTAAAGCCGACGCTTTTGATTTCGCCATGTCATTCAATGCAAACCAACATCCTTTTCCAAAGACAATTACTTTGGTGTGTGGAGCTAATGCCTCAACAATTTGATTGATGTATCTCCATGAAAATTCTTGATAATCAACCGGTGAAAGCATGCCTCCCCAAGAATCAAAAATCTGAATGGCGTTGCAACCTGCGTTAACTTTTTCTTTTAAATATAAAATCGTGGTATCGGTAATTTTTTGCAATAAAATATGTGCTGCTACCGGATTTGAAAAACAAAATCCTTTAGCGGTATCAAAACTTTTAGAACCTTTCCCTTCCACGGCATAACAGAAGATGGTCCACGGTGAACCTGCAAAACCTATGAGCGGCACCTCATCATTCAGCATTTCTTTGGTTAATTTGATGGCATCAAAAACATAGCCTAAGGCTTCATTGACGTTTGGAACATATACTTGGTCTACTTGCTCGATTGTTCGAATCGGGTTTGGAATAATAGGTCCTAAATTGTCTTTTAATTCCACATGAATTCCCATAGCTCTTGGAACTACCAAAATGTCCGAAAACAGAATTGCCGCATCGGGTTTTACAATTCGAATGGGTTGAACCGTAATTTCAGCTGCTAATTCAGGTGTTTCGCAACGGGTAAAAAAATCGTATTTATCACGCAAAGCTATAAATTCAGGTAAATATCTTCCGGCTTGACGCATCATCCAAACGGGTGGACGTTTAACGGTTTCGTTGTTTAAGGCTCTTAAAAAAAGGTCGTTCTTAATCATCATCTTTTGCTTCACGCTCCAAGCATTTTGCTGTAAGCTATTTATAAATTAGTATTCTTTTGATTAAAGTAGTTGATACATTGAATAATTGTATTTTCAACTGTTGGTTGATTAGCAATCAGTACATTTTTGGTTGTTATTTCTACTTCTTTTGCTGTTGTAGTTCCAATGCAAAAACAAACTTGATTTGTAATGGTATTTTCTTTTAAATAACTTTTCACTCCTGACGGACTGAAAAACAAAATCCCATCTACTTTACTTTCAACTTTTATCGGAGTTAAGTCTGTTCTATACACTTTTTTTTCTTCAAAAGTTATGTTTGCTTGTTGAAGAGCAATGGGTAATGTGTCCTGCCTTAAATTCCCTGAAAAAAAAGCAAATGAATCGTGACTGTGTTTTGCAATTAAATAAGTTGCCAATTCCTCCACATATTCAAATGATTGAACTACTACAAAACCGTTCTGTTCCAATAATGCTTTGGTTTTTTTACCAACACAAAAGCATTTCTTACGTTTAAATTCCATCCAATTTTCGTTGGATATCACGCTATTTACTGCATTTTGACTTGTAAATAGTAAATACTCAGAAGATGTCTTTATTTCTACTTTTAAGAAGTCAATTTTTATGAAATCAGCTTCAATCAAACCAAAATCTGCATTCAATAAAAACTGTCGTTGATTAGACAGTAGTTTTTTTGTTGACAGTATTTTAATTGATTTACTGTTCATTATTTATCAGCTCCGTCGCAATACACCAGTATGTTTTTGTTTTCGCCAAAAACAACTAAAATATCGTCTTCAAAAACAACAGTATCCGGTGTTGGTAACCCAATGGTTTCTTTGACAATTGATTTTTTTCCAATCAGATTTGTCTTTTCCTTTTTTCGAATAATCGTTACAACATTCAAATGGTATTTATCTTTCGCATCCAACTCTTCGAGTGTTTTTCCGTGAAACTCGGGCTTGGCTTTCACTTCGGAAACGGTGTAATTGTTGTCTAACTGAAAATTCTCAAGCGTTGTTTTAAAATTTATTTGTTTGGTCAAACGATCGGCACTTTCTTGTTCCGGATGAATGATGCTATAAATTCCCATTGCTTCCAAAACTGTATCGTGAATGGGTGATAATGCACGACTGATAATTTTAGCATTCGATAATTTTTTCACAATAGCGGTGGTTATAATTGCAGCACCTTCATTTTCACCTATTCCAACCACTACTTTATCTGCATCTTTTAGCGGCAATGCTTCATAAGCCAACTCATTGGTTGAATCCATGCAAATGGCGTGCGAGATTTTATCTTTAATCAGGTTGACTTTGTCCATTTGTTTGTCAACTCCAATCACTTCATTTCCGGTTTCTGTTAAGCTAAGAGCTAAAGACATTCCGAAGTTTCCTAATCCAAAAATGATAATTTTCATGTGTTTCGATTTTAGTTAATCAAAATATTTTCTTTGGGGTATTCATAAAATTGGTGATTGATTTGGCGTAACATTCCAATCATCAAGTTGAGCATCCCGATTCTACCAATAAACATAGTTACTATTATAACATACTTACTTGGTTCTGTTAAAGTTGGCGTAAAATTTAAACTCAAACCTACAGTACTATAGGCAGAAAAACACTCAAATACTACAGCTAACAAATCGGTTCCTTTAGGTTCAAAAATAAGTAATGCAATAATCGCAAATCCGATTATAATCAAGGAAATACATAAAATTGCAAACGCACGTGAAGTTGATTCACTTGAAATTCTTCTGCCAAAAAGTTGTATTCTGCTTTTACCTCTGGCAATCGTAAAAATATTTAACGTTGCCAAAGCAAAAGTACTTGTTTTTATACCACCACCTGTTGAAGCCGGTGAAGCACCAATCCACATCAAGAAGATCATAAATAACAGCGTGGGAACAGAAAATTGCGTAAAATCCATCGTATTAAATCCCGCTGTTCTGGGGGTTACTGCATTGAATGCGGCTGTTGTAATTTTTCCAAATGTCGTATTGTGTACTAGTAAGGTGTTATTCATTTCAGAAAGAAAAAGAAAAACAAAACCACCTATTAACAAAGCACCTGTAGTATATAAAACTATTTTAGAATTTAACGTTATGATGCTTAGGTGTTTATGTATTTTTTTTCGGTCGAAAAATTCTATAACATTAATCTTTAGATATTGATAAAAATTAAAAATAATGTTATATCCTAATCCTCCAAAAATAATCATCAGCATCACCACCCATTGCATGTAGTAATTAAATTGAAGATGTGCTTCACTCAAGCCGGCAGTTAACGTTGAAAATCCTGCATTACAAAAAGCAGAAATTGAGTGAAAAACAGAAAAAAACACTTTATCCTTGATTTCAACATTATCGTTTATAGAGGAATAAATAAATAAAGCTCCAATAATTTCGACACTTATTGTAAATGTTACAACGCTTAATGCTGTTTTCAAAACATCTTTCAGGGTGTCTTGAGCAATAAAATCGCGTACGTTTAATCCTTCCTTGAAAGAAGAACTACCTCTAAAAAAATAAGCAAAGAAAGAAGTAAATGTTAAAATACCAAGACCTCCAATTTGAATTAAAGAAATAATGATTGATTGTCCAATTATGGTAAATTCTGTTGCCGTGTCTACAACTATAAGGCCTGTCACGCAAACCGCACTTGTTGATGTAAATAATGCATCTGTAAATGTAATTCCGTTAGTGGTTGCGTTGGGAAGTAAAAGTAAAAAAGCACCAATCATTATAATTGCAAAAAAACTGCCAACAAATACAATGGCCGGGTTGTAATATACTTCATAAATATAGCGAACCAGAATCATCAATCGGATGATGAAATAGAAAATAAGTCCCGCCTCAAGTATAGGTCGGACCAATTTTAGAATATCAATAATTGGCAAACTATAATTGATTAAAGCAACGATTGTGGAAACAAAAATCAAGAAACCAATAATTACAGAATTTACTAAAGCTACTTTTTTCCTGCCACTAGTTTTGTAGTAATTGAACTTGAAAATATTAAATGCTAATAATGCGAAAGTTATGACCAGAAGTCCAATGAGCTTCGGCATTTTATATATCTCGTTTATACTGTAACCAAAATCAAAGACAATGTAGGTAAGAACAATTAAGTCGAAAAAACGATAAATGATCTTAAGTATGGAATCCTTTTTTATAATTCGACTCATAATATTACTGTTTCAATGCTATTTTTATGGATTGCATCAGTTCAGAACCCCCGTTTTCTAAAATATACTTTGCACAAAGTTCACCAAAATTTTGAAACAATGAACTATTTATTTGTTTATCAATCACTATTTCTTTTCTTCCGTCTAATGACAACAAAACTCCTGAAAATGAAATTGTATCATTTTCTATTCTTGCCAAAGCTCCAATAGGTGCTGTACAACCGCCTTCTAAAGTTTTAAGAAATTGACGTTCTACAAATGTACAAATTTCTGTTTCGCGATGGTTTAGTTGTTGAAGAGCATTTCTTGTGAATTCGTCCTGTTCCATGGCTACAACAACCATTGCTCCCTGAGCCGGAGCCGGAGTCATCCAGTCGAGATTGATAAAAGATTCCGGTTTCAAATTGATTCGTTCCAATCCTGCAGCGGCAAAAATAGCTCCACTCCAAGAATTATCTTTTAATTTTTGCAAGCGAGTGTTGACATTTCCGCGTAAATCTTCTACTTGGTGTGAAGGAAATTTGTTGAGCCATTGTGCTTTTCTGCGTAAACTTCCTGTTGCGATAGTTATCGGGATAGTTCCTGTATTTTCTAAAAAAGACAAATCTCCTTTGTGTACCAAAATATCCAAAGTAGAAGCTCGTTCCAAAACCGCTGCCTGAACAATTCCTGTTGGCAAAGCTGTTGGCACGTCTTTCATAGAATGAACAGCAATGTCAATTTCACCTTTTAACATAGCAATATCTAAAGTTTTGGTGAAAATTCCGGTTATTCCTAGTTCATATAAAGGTTTGTCGAGAATGATATCTCCGGTTGATTTTACAGCAACAATTTCTGTTTGATAGCCTAAATCATGAAGTTTTTGTTGAACCGTGTGAGCTTGCCAAAGTGCCAACTCGCTGTCACGGGTTCCTATCGTAATAATTCTACTCATTATAAGGTGTGGTCTCAATTTGAAAAACACGCTCAATCCACTCAATACTTTCATTCACAGTGGTGCTGTCGTCTTTCAAATGATTGGCAAAATGTGTGGTTATTTTTTGAATGATTCGATTGCTGATTATCTCAGCTTGTTCCTCATCAAAATTACTAATTTTTTTGCGTTGAAAACTCAATTCGTTATTTTTAATAGTATTGAGCTTCTCTTTTAAAGCATGAATGGTTGGAGCAAATTTTCGAGCCTTCATCCAAGCGATAAATTCTTCTCTTATTTCGTCTATTATTGCTTCAGCAAAAGGAATTTGCTCTTTTCTCTTTTCGATGGTTTCATCGGTCAATTGCGACAAATGATCCATGTGAACTAACGTAACTCCTTCCAATTGTTTGACATTTTCATCTACATTTTTCGGGATAGACAAATCCAAAATCAACAAAGGCTTTTTTAAATTTAATATTGTCTTATCAATCGTTGGGTTTTGAGCACCTGTTGCAACAACTAAAACATCCGCTTTTTGTAATTCAACTTCTAAATCAACATAATCTTTTACAATCAAATTAAACTTCCCGGCAATTTTTTCTGCCTTATTTTTAGTGCGATTGATTAAGGTGATATTTTCGTTTTTTGTGTGTTTTACTAAATTTTCGCAGGTATTTCGTCCAATTTTACCGGTGCCGAAAAGTAAAATGTTTTTAGTAGCAAGATCGGAAACGGTATTGAATATGTAATGAACCGACGCAAAAGCTACCGAAGTGGCTCCGCTGCACAATTCTGTTTCATTTTTCACTCGTTTACTCGCTTGAATTACGGCATTCACTAAACGCTCCATAAACGAATTGACCAAGCCTAATTTTTTACTTTCTACAAAACCATTTCTGATTTGGCTAATAATTTCAAAATCGCCTAAAATCTGGCTGTCTAAACCAGTTCCTACACGAAATAAAAAATTAATGGCTTCTTGATTTTTGTATACATAGGCAACTTGTTGGAATTCTTCAACGGTTCCTAAACTATTATCGCAAAGTAATTTGATTAATTGAAAAGGGTGTTCTGCAAAACCATATATCTCTGTACGGTTACAAGTGGATATTACAACTATACTGTCAATCCCTTCTGCTTTGGCTTGAAGTAAAACTCTTGTTTTGGCCTGATCGTCTAAACTGAATTTGCCTCGAACCTCAGCATCTGCCTTCTTGTAACTCAATCCAACCGAATAAAAGGTTTGGTGTTTCGACAATTTTAAATGATCCATAATTCTACACTTTCCTGAAAAGTTGAACAAAATTATAGCTATTATTTTCAAAAAAATAACGCTCAAAGTTCTTTTTGTGTCGTTTAAAGAATTATTTTTGCTTTAGTTTATAATGATTCTAATATAGTAGTGTTCATAGACCTTTAAACTACAATTATATAGAATGATTCTAAATAAAAATCTAACATACTTTACTTTTTACTATAAAAAATGTCGCTATGGGTTCTCATGAAGAAATAAAAATTGAAAATGATTTCTATTTAATTCGTTTTCAGAACGATACCAATGAAATGTTTGTTTTTCAACGCCCGGTTCATACCGATTTGATTCAATTTCATTATGGTTTAAAAGGAAAAGCTAAATTTATTTTCAACCAAGGAACGTATGCCTTAGATTTAGTCGAAGAGAAATCGCTTTTATTGTACAATCCTCAAAAAGAACTCCCGGTACATTTAGAAATTGGTCCGAACTCGTGGATGATTTCGGTTTTAATTTCCATTAAAAAATTACATACGTTATTTTCAAACGAAGCCGAACACATTCCTTTTTTAAGTGCTGAAAATAAGGAGAAAAAATATTACACCGAAGATGATATTACACCTTCAATGGCCATCGTATTAAATCAGTTGTTTCACTACAATCTCAATAGTTCTATCAAAAATCTTTATTATAAAGGCAAAGGTTATGAGTTGTTAAGTTTGTACTTTAACCGCAGTGAAGATCCAAATAGTGATCATTGTCCGTTTTTAATTGACGAAGAAAACGTGGCCAAAATCAAAAAAGCAAAAGAAATTGTTATTAGCAATATGGCCGAGCCACCAGGTCTTCAGGAATTGTCTGATATGGTTGGTCTGACTTTAAAAAAGCTGAAAACAGGTTTCAAACAAGTGTATGGCGACAGCGTGTACAGTTTTTTATTCGATTACAAACTGGAATATGCCCGAAAATTATTAGATAGTGGCACTTATAATGTGAATGAAGTTGGGGTTTTAATTGGTTACAGCACTTCATCGCATTTTATCTCCGCTTTTAAAAAGAAGTTTGGAACAACGCCGAAAAAATATTTAATGTCATTATCAAATTAAGGATATTTTTCGTTAAACATATGTCACAAATTGAACTAAAATACAATTACATAAAAATTATTCTTTTTATGATTTTCGCAATTTTAATGATTGCTCTTTTCTCTCATATATTTTTAAATTCCTATGAATTTTCATTGAGAGAACCAGGATTTGGGAGATTTAAATGGGTTGGTCGTTTTTTTTATAAAAATGTCAGTTTCCTTTCAATTATGTCGATACTTATGGTAGTTT
>NZ_JBILTE010000118.1:0-7978 GCF_044371705.1 Flavobacterium sp.
TAACGGAATGTATTCACCGTATTCTTTGATAATATCAATTACTTTTTGACCTGGTTTTGGGTTGATGCCGCTTTGGGTGTAGTAACCTACTTTAATCGTGTCGCCAATAACCACTTTTCCCGCATCAGGCAAAATAGTTTTAGTCAGAATATTTAAAAAAGTGGATTTTCCGGTGCCGTTTTTACCAATAATTCCAATGCGTTCGCCACGTTGAAAGTCGTACGAGAAGTTATCCAAAATTACGCGGTCTTTGAATTTCTTATACAACTTGTGAAGCTCAATGATCTTGCTTCCCATGCGTTCCATATTGATTTCCAACTCAACAACATTTTCTTTTCGACGACTTTCGGCTTTTTCCTTAATCACATAGAAATCATCCTGACGTGATTTCGATTTAGTCGTTCGTGCCTTCGGTTGGCGACGCATCCACGCCAATTCTTTGACAAAAAGATTTTGAGCTTTGTCGATGCTTGCGTTTTCGGAAGCAATTCGCTCTTCTTTTTTCTCTAAATAATATGAGTAATTTCCTTTGTATTGGTATAGTTTGCCGTTATCGAGTTCAATGATTTCATTACACACACGTTCCAAAAAGAAACGGTCATGCGTCACCATAAACAACGTGATATTTTCTTTGGCAAAATAACTTTCCAACCATTCAATCATCTCCAAATCCAAGTGGTTGGTAGGCTCATCCAGAATTAATAAATCGGGACGATTAATCAAAATAATCGCTAATGAAAGTCGCTTTTTCTGTCCACCCGAGAGACTTTTGACTTTCAATTTAAAATCTTCCAATTTCAATTTGAACAAAATCTGTTTGAATTGTGTTTCAAAATCCCACGCATTGTGTTGGTCCATCAAATCAAAAGCTTTTTGATAGGCTTCTTCATTTTCAGGGTTTTCGAGAGCTTTTTCGTATTGCTCAATCACTTTGAGCGTTTCGTTATCACTGGCAAAAATACTTTCTTCAATTGTTAACTCATCTTGCAATTCATTTTTTTGCGACAAAAAAGCCATTCGGATATTTTTACGAACCACTACTTGTCCTGTATCCGGTTCATCAAAACCATTGATGATGTTCATAATGGTCGTTTTTCCCGAACCGTTTTTAGCGATGAAAGCAATTTTTTGGTCTTTGTTGATACCAAAGGAAATGTTTTCAAATAATACGCGTTCGCCATAGGCTTTGGATATATTTTCTACTGAGAGGTAATTCATTTAATTTGTCAATGGGGCAATGAGCCAATTAATCAATTGTTTTAAAAATGCAAAAGTAGTGCTTTATTTTTTCTGAAACGAATTGTTGAAACTTTTGACTTTGCTAGAAATGCAAAGAAAAAATCACTATTTTTACTTTTTTAAAAGGTACTGTCATGAGTAAAAAGAACCCAAGCCACGAAAACAAACAAATCAATAAAGTTGAAGAGCCAACAACTGACTATAATATTGAAAAAAATGCTGTTCAAGAGGAAAAATTGCATCCGGTTTTGGTGAAACTTTTGGAAAAATCAATTCAAGAAGCTAATGAAGGAAAATAAATTCCACACGAAGAAGCGATGAGAAGAATAAAGGAAAGATATCCTTTTTTGAAATGAGTTATCACGTCGACTGGACTTTTTCTGCACTAAATTCATACTATGAAGAAATCGAATTCATTTACTTAAAATGGAATCAAAAAGAAGTTTTGAATTTTGAGAAATTAGTAGAAAAGGAATTAGAAAGACTTTCTAAAAATCCAACTTTAGGAAAAATAAATTTTAAAAACAATTATTCAATTGCAATTTCTAAACAAACAACTCTGATTTATCGAATAAATGATAAAGTTAAATCAATTGAACTTCTTTTATTTTGGAACAATTTAAAAAATCCGGAAGATTTAAATAAGTTGCTGTAAATTTGCCCTATGCAACTATCCGTCATTATCCTCAATTACAACGTTCGCTATTTCCTCGAACAATGCGTGCTTAGTGTTCAAGCTGCTTTGCAACAAATTGATGGTGAAATAATTGTAGTTGATAATCATTCGTCGGATGATAGTTGTCAAATGATGAAAACCCGTTTTCCTGATATCAAACTAATTGAGAACAAAGAAAACACTGGTTTCCCGAAAGGAAACAACATTGGAGTTTCTGAAGCGAAAGGCAAATACATCTGCATTCTTAATCCCGACACCGTCGTCGCAGAAGATACTTTTACAAAAATTTTGGGTCATCTACGGCAAACTCCCCCCTCGGGGGCTGGGGGGCTTGGTTGCAAACTCATCGACGGCACCGGAAATTTCCTTCCCGAAAGCAAACGCGGCATTCCCACTCCATGGGTCGCGTTTACAAAAATATTTGGCTTGTATAAAATTTTTCCAAAAATTTCAATATTCAATCGATATTATGCTCAGCATTTATCTGAAAATGAATCGGGTAAAGTGGATATATTGGTCGGTGCTTTTATGGTGATGCCTCGTGATTTATATTTGGAGCACGGAGGGTTTGACGAAAACTGTTTCATGTATTCCGACGATATTGATTTAAGTTATCGATTGCTGCTATCGGGCAAGTCTAATTTTTATTTTAGTGAAACTTCAGTCATTCATTACAAGGGTGAAAGTACCGTGAAGGATGACATATATATGAAACGTTTCCAGGAAGCGATGGATTATTTTTACACAAAACATTTCAAAAAATCAGCTTTTTTTAGTTTTTTTATGAAAGTAGGAAGTGTTTTTTTTGCCTTTGTGAAGAAAAATAAAATAACTGATTCTAAAAGTATGGTTGACCATTATATACTGATTTCTGAGAATGAGTTATTAAAAGAAGAGCTCGAAAAATTGTTAGGAAAAAATGTTAAAGTCATTCCATCTTCCTTCAAAAATGAATTATCTTCGCTTTTAAAAGGAATAAATACAAACATTGAAATCATTTTTGATCAGAACTATTTAACTTTTTCAACTATTATTTCAGCAATGGAATTGCATAAAAATGAGAAAGTAACCTTCAAAATCATTCCTAATCATAGTAATTTTATGATTGGAAGCAACAGCAGCAATGATCGAGGAGAAGTCGTGATGATCGAAGGTTGATTACTGAATTTTGAGGTTTTTAGAACTCTGTAAAATTTTTTAATCTGTGAATATTCGTGAAATTCGTGTCAAATAAAATTATTGATAATGATAATAATCAGTCCTTTTTTTAGTAATTTCGCAAACTGAAACACAAAATAAACCTTTAGGTTATCGATATGGCAAAATTTGAATTGAAATTGCCCAAAATGGGAGAAAGCGTTGCCGAAGCAACCATCACCAGCTGGTTAAAAAAAGTAGGTGATAAAATAGCGGCAGACGAAGCGGTTTTGGAAATAGCTACGGATAAAGTAGATAGTGAAGTCCCTTCGGAAGTTTCTGGGACTTTGGTAGAAATTTTATTTAATGTGGATGATGTAGTTTTGGTTGGACAAACCATTGCTATCATTGATACAGAGGGAGGAAGTGCAACTGTGGAAGCAAAAACAGTTGAGGTAGCTCCGGCCATTGTTGAAATAGAAAAAGCCATTGAAGTTGCAAAAGAAGTTGTTCATGCTGCTGCACCAATTGCTGTTGATTTTTCTTCATCAGAAAAATTCTTTTCACCTTTAGTTAAAAACATTGCAAAGGAAGAAGGTGTATCGATTGCAGAATTGGAAACTATTAAAGGTTCAGGAAAAGAAGGTCGTGTGACCAAAGATGACATTATATCGTACGTAAAAGACAGAGCCAACCAACCGGTTGCAACTGCTCCAAAAGCAGAACCAATTGTTGCTGAAATTTCGAAACCGGAGGTAAAAGCGGATGTGAAAATTGAAACAGCTCCTGAGAAAAAAATTCCGGTTTCTGTAAACGGTCAAGATGAAATCATTGAGATGGACCGTATGCGGAAATTGATTTCCGGCTATATGGTTTCCTCCTTACAAACTTCTGCTCATGTACAGTCGTTTATCGAAGTGGATGTAACCAATATTGTAAATTGGAGAAACAAAGTCAAAGATGCTTTTGAAAAAAGAGAAGGTGAAAAACTAACATTTACACCAATATTTATGGAAGCTGTGGCAAAAGCCATCAAAGACTTCCCAATGATTAATATTTCTGTAGAAGGCGATTACATCATCAAAAAGAAAAACATTAACTTAGGCATGGCAGCTGCGTTACCGAATGGTAACTTAATTGTTCCGGTTATTAAAAATGCGGATATGTTGAACCTTGTCGGATTAACTAAAACGGTTAATGATTTGGCTAACCGTGCCCGAAACAACCAATTAAAACCGGATGAAATTCAAGGAGGAACTTACACGGTTACCAATGTTGGAACTTTTGGAAGTGTTTTTGGCACCCCAATTATCAATCAGCCACAAGTTGCTATTTTAGCCTTAGGAGCGATTCGAAAAGTACCCGCAGTTATTGAAGCTCCTTCAGGAGATTACATCGGTATCCGTCACAAAATGTTCTTGTCGCACAGTTATGACCACCGTGTGGTAGATGGTTCGTTAGGCGGGCAATTTGTGAAACGAGTAGCTGATTATTTGGAGGGTTTTAGTGAAAATAGAGATTTTTAGATTTTAAATTTTATATTGTTAAATCCTTTCATAGATTAGTTTCTGAAAGGATTTTTCTTTTAAAAATACTTCTAAAAAAAGTAAACCATTCGACCAACGGTCATTTCAAAAGTTTATATTTGCTTTTTTTATATCCCAAAAAACAAATTCATGGAACTCAAATTAAACCGCCCCATCTGCTTTTTTGATCTCGAAACCACGGGTGTGGAAGTAGCGAAAGATAGAATTGTAGAAATTTCAATCTTTAAAGTTTTTCCCAATGGAAATAAAGAGAGCAAGACATGGTTGGTAAATCCAGAAATGAAAATCCCATTTATCGTTTCTCAAATACATGGGATAACAGATGAAAAAGTAGCCAACGAACCCACGTTTAAAGAACTTTCCGGTCAGGTATATGCCATGATTAAGGATTCTGATTTGGCTGGATTTAATTCCGATCGATTTGACATTCCCTTGTTAGCTGAAGAATTATTGCGAGCCGGAGTAGATTTTGACATGAAAAACAGGTTTTCCGTTGATGTACAGACTATTTTCCATAAAATGGAAGAACGTACCTTAAGTGCGGCTTATAAATTTTACTGCGGACAATCCTTGGAAAATGCACATTCAGCTGAAGCTGACACAATGGCTACTTACGAAATTTTAAAATCGCAATTAGAAAGATATCCCGAATTGGAGAACGATATGAAATCGCTTTCTGAATTTACTACACGAAAAAAATCTGTTGATTTTGCAGGATTTATTGCTTTGAATGATAAAGGACAAGAGATTTTTACCTTTGGAAAGCACAAAGGAGCTTTGGTCGAAAAAATATTAGAGGACGAGCCGGGTTATTTTGGTTGGATTCAAAACGCTGATTTTCCTTTGTATACCAAAAAAGTTCTTACAGCAATCAAATTAAGAAAGCTGAATAACAAGCTAACTTAGCAAGCATCAATGACGTAGAACCTCAGTACCTTAGAACCTCAGTACCTCAAAAAATGAAAATAATCTGTATCGGAAGAAATTACACCAAACACATTGAAGAGCTTCAAAATGAGCGACCGGATGAGCCAGTGGTTTTTTTGAAACCCGACAGTGCTGTTTTACTGAAGCAACATCCGTTTGTGATTCCTGAATTCAGTGATGATATTCATCACGAAGTGGAAATACTCGTTCGAATTAATAAAGTTGGGAAATATATTGATACAAAATTTGCTCATAATTATTACGACGAAATAGGATTGGGAATTGATTTTACCGCTCGTGATTTACAAGCTAAATTAAAAGAAAAAGGATTGCCGTGGGAAAAAGCCAAAGCTTTTGACGGTTCAGCGGTGATTGGTAGCTTTTTATCGAAAAAAGATTTCCAGTCTACAGAAAATATTAACTTTGAGCTACGAAACAATGGAAACACAGTTCAAACGGGAAACACAAGTTTTATGCTTTGGAAAATTGATGAATTAATAGCCTATGTTTCGCAGTTTTTTACATTAAAAATTGGAGATATAATTTTTACCGGAACACCTGAGGGAGTGGCAAAAGTTCACCCAGATGACATCCTTGAGGGGTACATAGAGGACAAAAAACTATTTCGAATACAAGTAAAATAAGATGGCATTACACTATAATTTAGCAAAAGTCTATGCACTTTCTGATAACGATTCTGAGTTTGTTTTACAGATCATCGGCCTATTTGTTTGTGAAGTTCCGGATGATATAAAGTTTATCAGGCAGGGTGTCGAAGAAAAAAACCATCAACTAGCCTATAGTTATGCACATAAAATCAAACCAACTTTAGATTTACTTGGATTGAATGTTGCTTATGAGGAAATACTTCAGGTAGAAGCTTGGACGAAGCGTGAAGGTAAGCGAAAAGAAATAAAAGAAATCTTTAAAAGTATTGAAGATCAGGTTGATAAGGCTGTAAAGGAAATCAAAAAAGATTTCAGTTTGTAAATTTTACGATGCAAAGAGCCTTCGCTTTAAGCTGTTTTTAAACTTCTCAAAATCAAATTTTAAAATGAACGCAACCATTGTAACCATTGGAGATGAAATTCTTATCGGTCAAATTACCGATACAAATTCCGGATATATTGCAAAGGAATTGGACAAAATTGGTGTTCGTGTAACAGAAATGCTATCTATAAGTGATGATCGGCAGCATATAATTGACACACTAAAAGGATTGCAAAATAAAGTTGATTTTGTACTCATTACTGGAGGACTAGGTCCCACGAAAGATGATATTACTAAAAAAACATTGTGTGATTATTTTGAAGATACTTTTGTACGAAATAAAGCAGTTGAAGAGCATATTGTCGCTCTTTTTACACAAATGAATTTTGCGGTTACACAAGTCAATCGCGATCAGGCATTGGTTCCTTCAAAAGCAATTGTTTTAAAAAACAAATACGGTACAGCTCCGGGAATGTGGATGCAAAAAGAACAAACTGTTTTTGTTTCGATGCCGGGAGTTCCTTATGAAATGAAGGCAATCATTGCAGAGGAGTTGATTCCTAAAATTGTAAAGGAGTTCAAAAGACCGTTTATTTTGCATCAAACAATTTTAACTTATGGTCAAGGAGAAAGTATTGTAGCCAAACGCATTGAGGCATGGGAGGACAGTTTGCCGGATTTCATAAAATTAGCTTATTTACCAAGTCCCGGACGCGTTCGCCTGCGATTAACAGGTCGCGGGAGTGATGAACAGCAATTGAGGAGTACGATTGATGATTTGGTGAAGAAACTGTATGAGTTAATTGGAGATATCATTGTTGGAATTGAAGAAGATGAAACCATAGAAGTTGTTTTAGGTAAGCTATTAACTCAAAAAGGTAAAACTGTGGCAACCGCTGAAAGTTGCACCGGAGGTAAAATAGCAGAGGTTATCACTAGCATTTCTGGCTCTTCAAATTATTTTAGAGGTAGTGTAGTAAGTTATGCAACCGACACTAAAGTTTCGATTTTAGGAGTAAAACAATCTGTAATTGACACTTATTCAGCAGTAAGTGTTCAGGTAGCAGAGGCGATGGCACAAGGCGTTCAACAATTGATAAAAGCTGATTTTGCTATTGCAACCACAGGAAATGCTGGTCCGTCAAAAGGAGATGCAGATGCAACAGTGGGAACCGTTTGTATTGCAATTGCTACTCCAAAAGGTGTTTTTTCGGAGCAATTTAATTTTGGTCAACCGCGTATGAAGGTGATTGATCGGACAGTAAATAAAGGACTTGAAATGCTTCTAAAAGAAATTTTAAAAAACTACTAAAATTTGTTTGTGTAATAGATTAGTTTTTTGTTTCTTTGCACCCTGATTTTGAATAACGATAAAAGATAAGCATAATGTCAAGAGTTTGTGACCTTACAGGTAAAAGAGCGATGGTAGGAAACAATGTTTCTCACGCGATGAACAAAACTA
>NZ_JBILTE010000119.1:0-7971 GCF_044371705.1 Flavobacterium sp.
TTTCAGGTTTTGCTCAAAAAGTATATACTTTAGATGCTAAACCTTTGTTAAAATTGTCGGGAACTTCTAGTTTGCACGACTGGGATATGACCTCTGAAACCGCCACAGGCAAACTCGTTGCCACAGTTGAAAATAATAAACTGACTGCAATCAAGTCTCTTACTGTAGAAATGCCCGCAGAAAGTATCAAAAGTGGAAAAAGCGGTATGGATAAAAACGCTTACAAAGCGATTCAGACGGATAGGTTTAAAACAATTAAGTTTGAATTAAAGTCAGCTACAAAACAAGTAGATGGAACGTGGAACTTTACAGGAACCTTTACTATTGCCGGAGTTGCCAAACAAGTAACTTTAAAAGCTAAAGAAACAGCAACCGCGGGACAATATGCTTTTGAAGGCACCTATTCTTTTAAACTGACTGATTATAAAGTCACTCCTCCAACTGCATTAATGGGAACTGTTAAAACAGGGGATGATGTTAAAATAAGTTTCAAAGTAAAATTCAAATAAGTAATCAAATAATTTAAATCAATAATAACCTCTAATAATTTTAAAAATGAATAAACTATTTACAAGCGTTGTTGCAGTATTTGCTGTAGTAACCATCGGACAATCACAAAATTTACCAAACTGGAGACCATATGACAAAACGGGAATCAACGTTTTTGAAGCTCCAAAAGATACCGCAACTACATTCACAAATGTACGTGTAAAAGTGGGCGGTGCATTTGCATTACAATACCAAGCGTTAGATCATGAGAATACTGCTGTTGAAAGACTTAACACTAGTACACCTCCCGTAAACCTTAATCAATTAATCGAAATCGGAAACAACTTTAACTTACCAACAGCTAATTTAGATTTAGATGTTGAATTGTACGACGGTGTGAACATGCACTTAAGAACCTATTTATCTTCTCGTCACCATCCGGAACCTTATGTTAAAGGTGGGTATATTCAAATTGATAAATTAGAATTTATAAGTAAAGGTTTCATGGCTGATGCAATGCAATACTTGACTTTAAAAATTGGTCAAATGGAAAATAATTACGGTGATACCCATTTTAGAAGAACAGATAATGCATTAGCTTTGTATAATCCTTTTGTAGAAAGTTTCTTAATGGATTCGTTTACAACAGAAGTTGGTGCGGAATTATATTTTCAAAAAAAGGGATTTATGGCAATGCTTGGAGCAACTAATGGTAAGTTAAATCAAGGTGTTAACAATCCCGGAACTACAAGTCCGTCTACTTTGGTGAAATTGGGATATGACAAACAATTAAATGAAGATTTAAGAACCAGAATTACCGGTTCTGTTTATCATACAGCACAGTCTGCCAGAACCTATTTATACGCGGGTGATAGAGCTGGTTCAAGATATTATTTTGTTATGGAAAACACCTTAGCAACAGCCACCTCACCATTCGCATCAGGACGAATTGACCCTGCAATGAGAAATGAAATGACTGCAATTATGATTAACCCATTTGTGAAATACAACGGATTAGAGTTCTTTGGTGTATTTGAAACTACAAGTGGTAAAAACAATAACGAAGTAGACAGAAGAAATTATACTCAAATTGGAGCTGAACTTTTATACCGTTTCGGAAAAACAGAACAGTTTTATTTTGGTGGACGATACAATACAGTATCAGGTGAAACACCTTCAACTGGAACTACTACACTTGTGAAAGGTGACGATATTGATGTATCAAGATATAATGTAGCAGCAGGTTGGTTTATGACCAAAAATATCCTAGCAAAATTGGAATATGTGAATCAAAAATATGATGGCTATAGTGCTACAAACATCCTAAACGGTGGTGCTTTCAACGGTTTCATATTTGAAGCGACTATTTCCTTCTAATAAAAATGATATGCGTGTTTTTAGTATATTAATTACTATGGCAGTAATGCTATTTTCAACACCAAAAGATTATTTGTTGGTTAGTACAAAACAGTTTACTGTTCATGGCACTACTTCGATTGGAGGTTTTGAATGTACGTATGATTTAAAAACTAAAGACACGCTATTTTTTAACAACACAAAAAAAAACACAAAGTTCACTCATAGTATTCCTGTTCGAGAATTTGGTTGCGGAAATTTCATGTTGAATTCAGATTTTAGAAAAACATTAAAAGAGAATGAATATCCAAAAATCAGTATTGAATTAACAAATTTTAAAAAACAAACCGACGGCTACTTCTGCGATCTTAATTTACATCTTGTGGGAATAAAAAAGTCCTATAAAAACCTCAAATTAAAAATTTATAAAGATAGAATTGAAGGAGATGTTTTTGTTAATTTCAGCGACTTTGGTTTAAAACCACCAAAAAAAGCAGGTGGAATGATCAAAATTCATGAAAGTATTAAAATTGCCATTTCCTTGAATACGCATTAGATTTGTTAGTTAATTTTAATAACCCGAAATTGATTTATATCAGTTTCGGGTTTTTTTCTTTAAAAAGAAGTATTATTTGTAAATGAAGAGAATAGTTTAACTTTACAGCATAGGAATTCAACCACAACTTTAATCGTTTTAATAATGACCTACGAAGGAGTTTTAACCAAAATGCAAACAGAATTGGGTAATCCCATCCAGTATTATTTGGTCTTTGAAAACAGTTTTTTAAATCTAAATCAGTTACTGGATAAAGAACTTGAAATCACTTTTCAAGGCTATCAATGTTTGAATTGTGGCAAGAAAAAGAAAATTTTTCGTCAAGGTTTTTGTTACGATTGTTTTATGTCGAGTGCTTCTGCCGGCGATTGGATTATGAAACCCGAGTTGAGCACCGCTCATCTAGCTATTGAAGATCGCGATTTAGAGTATGAAATGAAAGTACAATTGCAACCGCATATTGTCTATTTGGCACTTTCAAGTGAAGTGAAAGTTGGAGTGACCCGAAAAACGCAAGTGCCAACTCGTTGGATTGATCAGGGAGCTATTCAAGCAGTGCCCATAGTTGAGGTACCCAATCGTTATTTAGCCGGAATTACAGAGGTTGCTTTAAAAAATCATTTTGCAGATAAAACCAATTGGCAAAAAATGCTTAAAAATGAAGTTCCGCCGACTGATTTGCTTGAGGAACGATTAAAAACAGAAGCACTACTGCCAAACGAAGTTCGCAACTATTTTTTTAACCAAGAAGCACAGTTGTATCAAATGAATTATCCGGTTTTAAACTATCCCAAAAAAGTAACTAGCTTAAGTTTAGACAAGACTCCAAATTTTCAGGGAAAATTATCGGGCATCAAAGGACAATATTTGCTTTTTCAAGACGGAACAGTATTTAATGTTCGAACCTTTGAAGGATATGTGGTGAGAATAAGTATATAAAAAATCCCGATTTTTAAATCGGGATTCATTCCATTATTCTTTTTTCTTCTTGCCAAGCAAACTATTCAAACCTTCTTTTACTTTATCTTTTACAACATCTTCCGTTTTTGGTTTTTCGGTCGTTGTGGTTTTTGTGGTGTCTGATGGTTTGGTGTTTTTATCAATTAAATTGGTCAATGCTGAGGTTCCTTGATTGATCAATTTTTGTTTTTGTTGTTCAGCCAGTTGGGTAACTAATTTTGTGGTGCTTTGTTTTAAATCTGTACTAATTTTTGGCGTACTAAAAGTGCCGCCTAACAATGCAGTTACCGGAATATTTTCAATTTTAGCAGCATCGGCAGGAGAAAGTTTGGCTATTAAACTAGTTACTTCCGGTCCCAAATATTTAGCCGGTACATCAAATTTAAGGTTGTAATTCATTGATTGGTCAAAACCATGAGTTCCAACGATAGTCACTTTAACATCCTCGTATTTCAAGTCAAATGGCTTCACATTTACTTTTCCATCTTTGAAAGAAATAGCTGTTTTCAAATCGTTTAAATTGACTTTACTTAAATCGACAAAACTAATTTGACTATCTAAAGCACTTAACATGGCTGAGTTTGAAGGACTAATAGTAGTTGACAATAACTGGCTGAATAATTCTCCTGATACCGTTTTTAAATCGGGCGTCATTTCTTTTGCATCTAATTTACCTGATAATTTAATGGTGGAATTTAATGTTCCATTGATAATATTGGCAATCGGGGCAATGTTTTTCATTACATCCAACTGCGTAAATGTTTGGGCAATGTTCACTTGAGTCATCGATAAATCCATTGCAAAAGTTGGTACAGCCGCTTTGGTGGAAACGGTGCCGTTCAATCCAATTTGACCGTCAAAAATAGTAGTTTTTACATTTTCTAAAGTTACCGCCTCGTCTTTAATAATTAATTTTCCGGAAACATCCTTCAAAGTTAAATTGTCATAAAGTACTGTTTTTGATTTGGCCGAAACCGTACAATCTAAGAAGACCGGAATTTTCATGGCCTCAGCAGGTTTTGAATCCTCCTTAGTCGGTTCTGAAGTCGTCATGAAATCTGCTACATCAATCTGATTGGAATTTAAATTGAAATTACCTTTTAGGTTTTGATCATTAAATATATAACCGTAGAAGTTCTCCAAAACTCCTGTGGCACTAATGTCGCTTTTACCTGTTTTTGCATTGAATTTCGTTAAATTTAAAACACTAGGATTAAATTGAACTTCGGCCTCTTCAATGGTCATGCCTTTGCCATTTTCATCCACGTAGTTGAATTTGTATAAACCTACAAAACCGGCATTTTTAATCTGTTGATATTTTTCTTTTTCTACCGATTCCATATCAAATTTTGTAGTGACATCTGCTTTTAAAATTCCCGATAATGGGGTATCAACTTTTACAGGATATGCTTTTGTTAAGTTGCCTAAGTTGATGGTTCCTTTTAAAGCGGCATCAACCAAGGGATTCTCAGATAAATTTTTAATGTTTGCTTTAGCACTGAAAACATCTTGGTCAATTTTGAACGAAAGTTGGTCAATATTCACATACGTGTCATTAATTAGACCTGTTTCATTTTTAATTTTAGTATCAATAATAATATTTTCAACTGATTTTGGTAGATCAGGATATTTAAAAGAAGCATTATTTGAAGCAATTGAAATATCAAATTTTGGAATGGTTGTATCTGAATAAAGTCCTTTGGCAAAACCGCCAACAGTAAAATCGCCTGAAGTTTTAATTTTATCCAAATCACCTTTGTAGCCCGAAGGAATCAAACCTAAAAAGTTTTGAAAAGAAGAAGTAGGAGTTTTAAATGTCAAATCATACAACTGTCCGGCATCAACCAATTGAATAAATCCTTTGAATTCTAATGGCAGTTGATTTACTAAGGCTTTATTGTCTTTGAATTCGTATGTACTGTTTTCTAAGTCAATTCCTAACACCGCATCTAATTTTAAACCAACATCTTTCATGTAATTGGTTTTATCCATATCTAAAGTTAAATTGGCTGTAGTGTCGGTATTTAAATCTAGTTTTGAAGCATCAAAATTACCGGTTCCTGTATGCTGAATTTTGTCGATTACCATTTTAATGTTTGAAGCCTCATCTAAATAGGTAAACGTCATATTTTCAATTGTATAACTTTGAATATTTAATGAAAAAGGTTTGCTTTCTGACGGATTCTCGTCTTTCTTGTCTTTGATGGCAATGTCATAATTACCAACGCCGTCTTTATTGAAAATAATATTTACACGAGCATCGGTGCTTGAAAAAGATTCCAATTCCATAGGTTCTCCTTCCGATTTAAAAAGTTCTTTCACATACATTTTTAAGTTCAGTTCGCCGGAGTAAAAAAGTGTATCTCCGGCAAACGGTGCTTTGTTGATAATGCTTAACTTGTCAATAGTAACATTTGCCTTGGGAAAACTCTTAAAAAGACTCAAACTTACATCTTCAAAAGCTACCGTTGCATCCACCTGTTCATTAATCGATTTTAGTACCAGTTCTTTAATTTTATTTTGAAATAAAAAGGGAGTTGCAACAAGCAAAATAACTAGTATTAATATTATTATTCCTATAATTTTTAATATTTTCTTTTTCATAATGATGTCTTTGAGGTAATTTTTTTATGCTTTCAAAATGCTGTAAATGTATTTCCAATTATTTGCCTCTTTTTAAATTTGCTATTTTTCAGACAAACATATGCTAATGACCAAGCCTCCCTATCAATTCTTAGATAGATTGCCAAAGTTGCACAGCAAAAACAATACCGCAAAGATGTCAGCAAAAGTAGAATTATAATACTACTTAAATTTAAAATAAAAAAAGTCCGATGGTTTATTATCGGACTTAACTACTTTCATTGTATAATTTACTTAATGTTTAATTCAAAAGGCATCAAAGTTTGAATACCAGTTCGTGCTGTAGCTTTTTTTATTTGTTGTAAGGTTTGATAGGTTTCTGCTCCAATTTCTTCTTTGATCATTTCTTCTTTTGATTGGGCAAAAGGTAAATTTAAAAACTCCATGAATTTGGTGTCAAATACAGGATAGTTTTGTGTTCTGTAGTCTTTTATTTTTGCCAATGTTGCGGCTTCTTTCAATGCCACATCCAGTCCTCCCAATTGATCAACTAAACCAATCTTCACAGCTTCTGCACCTGTCCAAACTCTTCCTTGAGCAATGGCATCCACTTGTTCAAAAGTCATTTTCCTTCCGGCAGCCACACGATTGACAAAGGTAGTATATATTTTTTCTACACTTTCGGTGGTTACTTCTTTAAATTTTTCATCTATGGGTTGAAATGGACTATAGTCTGCGGAATTGGCATGTGTTTTAACCTGTTCCGTATTGATTCCGATGTTTTTTGACAACTCAGTCATATTTGGTAAGATTCCAAACACCCCGATGGAACCCGTTATTGTACTTGGCTCTGCAATAATTTTGGTTGCGTTGCAAGAAATGTAATAACCACCGGAAGCAGCGTAATTACCCATGGAAACTACAACAGGTTTTACCTTTTTAGTTAATTCAATTTCTCTCCAAATTAATTCAGAAGTCAAAGCACTTCCGCCTGGGCTGTCTACTCGGATTACAATTGCTTTTACATTTTTGTCTTTTCTGGCTTCCTGTAATGATGTTCGCATGGCACCTTCACCAATTACATTTACCTGACCTTCACCGCCCATGATTTCTCCTTGTGCAAAAATGACTGCAATTTTGTCTTTCGAATCTGTTTTTTTAGGACTGGTTGCTACGTTTTTAGCATAGTCCATAATTGTAACACTTTCATAATCTTCGTCTTTTTTTACTTTTAAAGCCTTGCGTATTCCATCGTGAAATTCGTCTTCGTAACTAATTTTGTCAATCAGCTTTCGGGTTTTTGCCATTTCAGGGGTTCTTGCATTTAATTGATTGGCAATTGCATTCAAACTATCTACGGGAATTTTTCTACTTTTTGAAATGTCTTCAACAATAGTTGACCAAGCAGAATTTAATAATGCAGTTATTTGACTTCGATTATCTGTACTCATTTCACTCGCTAAAAATGGTTCCACCGCACTTTTGTACTTTCCATGCCGAATCACCTCCATCTTTATGCCTGTCTTTTCTTGAATATCTTTGAAGAACATGATTTCAGAGGAGAGTCCTTTAAATTCCATTTCCCCAATCGGATTTAAATAAATCGTGTCCGCAACAGAATTGATATAATATTCATTTTGCATAAAAACATCTGCGTAGGCAACAATGAACTTCCCTGATTTTTTAAAATCTTCCAATTTGTCTCGTAACGCCTTAGATTGAGCCAAGCCTAGATTGCTTATGCTGTTTACTATTGAAATACCTTTGATTTTATCATCAGTTTTAGCAGCATCAATTGCATTTAAAACTTCAATGAATCCAACGGATGATTCTTCAGATAATAAGGTAACCCATGGATCTTCAAACTTTCCGGTATAGTCCAATTGTACATTTTTCATATCTAGCTCTATGACTGAGTTTTTTTCTACTTTGGTAAGTTCTGAACCCCCGCCGAAAATAGCACCGAATATCATTAAACCAAAAAATAGTATCATGAAAAACACAAATAACCCTATAATTGTAGCTAA
>NZ_JBILTE010000120.1:0-7789 GCF_044371705.1 Flavobacterium sp.
CAATTGATCAAACGCTTTTTTTGTTTTAATGCGGCAATTTATCCTTAATCACACCATATAAAAAAGTTCCAAAAACAGCTCCTAACAACACCCATATCATGTTGTAAAAACCTGCTCCTAATAATATAAAAATAGGTCCGGGACATGATCCAACCAAAGCCCAACCCAATCCAAATAAAGTCCCTCCAATCCAATAACGTAGATTGCCGTCTTCTTTGTCTAAAATCTCAATGGGCTGACCATTGATGTCTTTCAACTTTTTGCGTTTGATTATTTGAATACCAATCAAGCCTGTGGCGATTGCAGTTCCAATAATTCCATACATGTGAAAGGACTGAAAATGAAACATTTCATAAATTCGGTACCACGACACGGCTTCTGTTTTGGTCAATACAATCCCAAACAAAATTCCTACGAGTAAATATTTTAGTAAATTCATGCATTAAAAATTAAGGGTAAAAGAAAATGAGCCATCACCAATCCACCAATAAAAAAACCAATAACCGCCTTTAGTGAGGGTAGTTGTAAATTACTTAATCCTGAAATAGCGTGACCAGAGGTGCAACCACCGGCATATCTACTGCCAAAACCAATCAACAAACCACCACCAATTAATAACAAAATGGTTCGGGGTGACGGATTTTCAATTAAAGCATCGGGAACTAATTTACCTTCCGGAGCGTCAATTCCTAAGGTGCTCAATTGTTCAATAGTTTTCGGATTAATTGCTACATTGGATACATCATGCAAAAAATGAACAGCAATAAATCCACCAATCATCGCACCAAAAGCTACTACTAAATTCCACCGTTGGGCTTTCCAGTCCCAAGCGAAAAAGGAGACCTTCTTCCCTATTCCCGTCATGGCACAAAGCGAACGAAGATTGGACGACATGCCAAAGGTCTTGCCAAAATAAATTAATGCTAACATCACCACTCCGATTAGAAAACCGGAAATGGACCAATGCCAGGTTTGTGAAAGTACTTCCATTGCTTTTTTTTTTACAAAAATAGAATTTGATTTGCGTTAATACAAATACAAACGAATTCGTTTATTTAAAATTTCTTATACCTTTGATTCAAATTTAAAAAGTCACTTATGAAAGGTTTAAATTTTCTTTTACTAATTAGTATTTTTTTGATGCTACTATCCTGTGGGGCTCCCAAAAGCACCCTGAAAAATGTGGACGATTCTGCCCCCGCACCTATTCTAAAAAACAATGCTTTTGTGCTGACCGAAGTGAGTACCGATAAAAAATACGGCTACGACGAAGATTATCCCATCAATATTTTCTACCGAAGTACATTAAACGACACCATCAATCAAGACCGATTTCTGAAAGCACTTGCAGGTCCAAACGGAGAATTAATTCGCTTTAAAAAACTGGAGAGCTGCTGTCCGTTTCCCACCAAAAGGAGTCTCAATGGTGCAGGATTTCTGGATGTTTATGAAATTACATGGGACGGTTGTAAAGAACCTTTGCTTCTTTATTTCAACATTTATGAACGCGGAAAATTAATGGTCCCGAAAGGATTGACAGCCAGAAAAGATGAGTAACTTTTGTTACAGAAGAATTATAAAAAAATCGTACTTTTGCACCTTAAAAATTCAATTATGACACTTTCAAATATCCCTCAAATCAAGCATTTAGATAGTGGGAACTTTTTTGTACTAGCCGGTCCTTGTGCAATTGAAGGCGAAGAAATGGCTCTTCGTATTGCCGAGCGTTTGGTAACAATCACCGATAAATTAGCCATTCCTTATGTATTTAAAGGATCGTTCAAAAAAGCAAACCGTTCACGTATTGACAGTTTCTCGGGAATTGGTGATGAAAAAGCGTTGAAAATACTTCAAAAAGTATCTCAAACATTCGGAGTTCCAACCGTTACAGATATACACACCAATGAAGATGCTGCAATGGCTGCTGAATATGTAGATGTTTTACAAATTCCTGCTTTTTTAGTCCGTCAAACCGACCTTGTTGTTGCCGCGGCAAAAACAGGTAAAACGGTAAACTTGAAAAAAGGACAATTCATGAGTCCGGAAAGCATGAAACATGCCGTTCAAAAAGTGTTGGATTGCCAAAACGAAAATGTGATGGTTACCGATCGCGGCACCATGTTTGGCTACCAAGATATGATTGTGGATTTTAGAGGAATTCCAACCATGAAACAATTTGCAACAACGGTTTTGGATGTCACACATTCGTTGCAACAACCCAATCAAATGTCGGGTGTAACCGGCGGTCGTCCCGATATGATTGAAACCATTGCAAAAGCAGGAATTGTTACCGGTGTAGATGGTATTTTTATTGAAACCCATTTTGATCCGGCTAATGCCAAAAGTGACGGTGCCAATATGTTACATTTGGATTATTTTGAAGATTTGATGACGAAATTGGTCGCCATTCGCAAAACAATTAATCAATTTTAACGCCATAAATTTCTATCCCTTGAAAAATCAATCATTGGTAATTACGTTCTTTTTTTATGTGTTTTTTCAACAATTATCAGCCCAAGATACTTTGGTGAAACCGGAAAAATACACAGCTCATAACAAAGGTAAGTTTTACGTCTTTTGGGGAGGTAACAGAGGTTACTTTACAGATTCTGACATTCATTTTACAGGTGACGATCATAACTTTACTATTTATGATGTTCCTGCTCAAGATAAACCCAAAGGATGGCATATAGATTATTTCATGCCCGGATCAATGACGAAACCCCAAACCAATTTTCGTTTAGGGTATTTCATTAATGACCACTACAACATTTCTATAGGTATAGACCACATGAAATATGTCATGCGGCAAGATGTGGCTGTTGACGTAAACGGCAACTATCCTGATCCGGGTACTTATTTTGAATTACTGCCAAATGGCCAAATAAATTTAACGGAGCAGTTTTTAACGTTTGAACATACCGATGGCTTAAATTATGTAAATAGTGAAATATCTCGTGTAGATGATGTGTCATCATTCTTCCATTTACCAAACACCGATAAATTTCAAATTAACATCACCGAAGGTGTGGGTGGTGGTATTTTGTATCCCAAATCAAATGTGCAAATGTTTGGGCAGGATCGACACGATGAATTTCACGTAGCAGGTTTCGGATTGTCGGCAAAAGCAGGTCTGAATTTTACATTCTTCAAACACTTTTTCATTCAAACCGAATTAAAAGGTGGCTATATTAACATGAACGATATTCGAACTACAAGTGATTCACGAGACCGTGCTTCGCAGGATTTTTGGTTTTTAGAAACTATAATTGCTGTAGGTGGTATTTTCAGGGTTTAAAAAAGAAGATTTCTAACTAAAAAATGCTTTCGGAAACGGAAGCATTTTTTTTATTCTATTCCAATAGCAACGAATTTCAACTACAATACTAAATTCAGAATTATTCAAAAATTTAGTGTTACCGAATCAGAAAGTCAAAAAATTGCAAAATTTGAAAATGTGAAAAACATTTAAAATAAACTTAAAGATTTCACAAATAATTTTTGCAGCAACTTTCTTAATCTACTAAAAAGCATTGATTTTACTGAGTTATTTGGATGCTACCTCCAGCAAACGTCTATATATTTCATAAATAATTTTTATGTATTTCATTAAAAATATAAATAAAAAATTATGAATTAGAATTATGACCTTTGTCAGACTAATTTAAATCAATTTTATAATGATAACAATTACAGTAGCAAAAGGAGACGGTATTGGTCCTGAAATAATGAATGCCACATTAGAAATTATTTTGGCTGCAGGAGCTAAAATCGCCATTGAAGAAATAGAAGTGGGCGAGAAAGTGTACTTAGCCGGAAACACTTCCGGAATTTCAAACGAATCATGGGAAACCATCCGAAGAAACAAAATTTTTCTAAAAGCACCTATTACAACTCCACAAGGAGGCGGTTATAAAAGTTTAAATGTCACCACCCGTAAATTTCTTGGATTGTATTCAAACGTGCGACCATGCATGAGCTTGCATCCATTTGTAGACACCAAACATCCGGTAATGGATATTGTTATTGTAAGAGAAAATGAAGAAGATTTATATGCAGGAATTGAACACCAACAAACCGATGAAGTAGTTCAATGTTTAAAATTGATAAGCAGACCGGGGTGCGAAAAAATTGTACGCTACGCCTTTGAATATGCCAAACAACAAAACCGTAAAAAAGTGACTTGTTTTACCAAAGACAATATCATGAAACAAACAGACGGATTGTTCCATCAGGTTTTTGATGAAATAGCTAAAGAATATCCGGAAATAGAAAACGAACATTGGATCATCGATATTGGAGCTGCAAAAATGGCCGATACTCCCGAAGCATTTGATGTAATTGTAATGCCCAATTTATATGGAGACATATTAAGTGATATAGCTGCCCAAATCACCGGTTCTGTCGGTTTAGCAGGTTCTGCCAACATTGGCGAAGAATGTTCGATGTTTGAAGCCATTCATGGATCGGCACCACGAAGAGCGGGTCAAAATGTGGCCAACCCTTCCGGTTTGCTGCAAGGAGCAATCATGATGCTCAATCATATCGGTCAAACAGAAGTAGCAGAAAAAGTTCAAAATGCTTGGCTAAAAACCCTTGAAGATGGCATTCACACGTATGACATTTTTAAAGAAGGAACCAGCAAGCAAAAGGTGGGAACCAAGGAATTTGCCCAAGCAGTTATTGCCAATTTAGGTCACAAACCCGCCACCTTAAAATCGGTTTCATATGCTAATAGTGCTGCTTTAAATCTCCCAAAATACATTCGAAAACCCTTAGGCAAAAAAAAATTGGTTGGAGTGGATGTTTTTGTTCATTGGCCGCAAACAAATCCAAATGAACTAGCAGAAATAATCAAAAAAATTGAATTGGAAGGTATTCATTTGAGCATGATTACCAACCGAGGTATTAAGGTGTGGCCGGACGGATTTAAAGAAACGTTTTGTACCGACCATTGGAGATGTCGATTCAAACCAAATGAATCAAAAAACATGAGTAAGATTGATATCGCTCAACTTTTAAAAAATGCCATTGAAAAAGATATTGATACCATTAAAACGGAGAACTTATACACATTTGATGGAAAAGCGGCCTATTCCTTAGGTCAGGGACAATAAATTTAAAGTCAAACGAATGATAAACGTAGTTATTTATTTAAAAAAGCATCACCATTCAAAGGAACTAGTCAAGCATCTTCTCGCCGAAAGACTAATTGCTTCAGCTTCGATCGACGAGAATAATGTATCCTACAGAATGGAAGACGATGCTTTTGTGGAAGACGTTAACAATGTGATTACTGCACAATCTAAATCACTACTATTTACAGAAATCTTAAAAGCCGTCCGGTATAAAATTGGCGAGGAGGTTCCTATCAATGCTGTTCCAATTATGGGTGTAAACAGAATTTTTGATGAAATCATACGAGGCGGAACCTTACCTGCTTAATTGCAGGATAAAAACTTAAAAGTGCAAACAAATATAAAAAAACGGACTCGCCGAACACCGCAGTAAGAAGTAGGCAAAAAAAAAAAATTACAAAATGAAAAAAGATATTTTAGTAGCAAGCGTTTTAGCTGTTTTGTTGTTATCAGGTTGTGCTGTTGTTCGCCCCGGAGAAGTTGGTGTAAAGCAGCGATTAGGAAATCTTTCAGATGAGGTGACTTTGCAAGGTCCGGTGCTGTACAATGTTTTTACAAGTAAGATAATTATAACTTCTGTGCAAACAAATGATTTATTACTGTCGCTGAGCTTACCATCAAAAGAGGGTTTGAGTGTTGAATCTGATATTTCAATTTTATACCGATTGGAGCAAAACAAAGTGCCAAACATTATCCGAACTTACGGAACAAACTTCGAAACCATTATTTCAAATGTTTTCCGATCTGCTTCTGCAGATGTTTGTGCACAATATTTCGCAAAAGACATGCATTCGGGCATGCGTGCGAACATTGAAAAGGCAATTCTGGATAAAATGGGTTCTTTACTATCGCCGCAAGGAATTATCATTGAATCGGTACTAATGAAAAGTATCAAACTTCCGGCGGGACTTGCCAAATCGATTGAATTTAAATTGCAAGCTGAACAAGATGCCATGCGAATGGAATTTGTGCTTCAGCAGGAGAAATTAGAGGCTGATCGGGTGATTATTAAGGCGAAAGGTGAAAGAGATGCACAAAAGATTTTAGCAGAAGGATTAACCCCTGAAATTATAAAATTAAAAAGTATCGAAGCATTTAATGAGCTTGCCAAATCAGCCAATAGCAAAACGATTATTACAGATGGTAAAGCTCCTTTTTTGATTGACTAAAAAAGATGCAATTACAGCGAGCATTTAAAATTCAATAACAACGGAAATGCCGAACACCGGTATAAGAAGTGGGCAAATTAAAAAAAAATAAAATGAAAAAAATAGTAATTATCGGATTGGGAGTTGTAGCAACTTTTACAGCATCCTGCAACCAATTGACGCAGCAGGCAAAAGAAGAAGCAGACAAAGTTGTTTCGCAAACCAACGAAAGTGTACAAAAAGTAATTAACGATTTAGGATTGGTTTACGTAGAAGAAGGTGCTCAAAACATTATTACTTATGACGAAGTAAACGCTGCCCAACAAGCCTGGTGCGACGCTTTAGTAAATATCGGTCAGTTAAAAGAAGAAGGTGGCGATTACAAAGCATTTGCGGAGCAAGTACTTTCGGATGCCTATAATTATGACAATGGGAAGGTGTTTTTCAAACCCACCTTAGCCTTTGGCGACCAAACGTTTAGAAATGATAAAAAAGGTGCTTTGGCCTATTTTATTGGTGGAGACCCAGCGTATCCAAATGATAAAGGCTTCGCGTTGACACCTTGGGTAAAAGCACGTTTTGACAACGCCGGTGCCAATAACGAAGGCATCCAGATTTACGGTTCTGTGGCAATCACAATGGGTAATGTTTGGGTAACCGGAAAAGATGGTAAAGAGGTAATGGTTGATAAAACTTGGGTCTTTAAAAAGGGTAAAGATGGCAAATTGCGAATTATTGTTCATAAATCATCGCTTCCTTATGCACCAGTTGCTAAATAAATTGTAAATTGGGTTGGGTACTATTACTCAACCCAAATTTTTTTTACGATGCAAAAATTAGTGTCTTCTTTTATATTTTTTTCGTGCTTTTTTGTAACCAGTTTGCATGCACAAAACACGCGAACAAGTAATTATAATTCCATTGGATGGTATAACTATTTTGGGACATTTAAAGTTTCTGAAAAATTTGACATTCACACCGAATATCAATTTAGAAGAAACGAAGTCATCACCGAGTGGCAGCAAAGTTTATTGCGATTGGGAGTTAATTATCAACTAAACTCAAAAATTCAGTTCCGTTTGGGTTATGGTTGGATTGAAACGTTTCCCTATGGAGAAATTCCCATTAATGGATTTGGAAAAGATTTTACTGAACATCGCCTTTTCCAAATGGCTACAATTTCCGATAAAGTAGGCCTAATTGATTTGTCGCATCGATTTATGCTCGAGCAACGGTGGATAGGCACCTACTCAGACGCTGATTTAAACACTCAAGATGATTTTATTTTTTTAAATAGACTTCGGTATATGTTCCGACTTCAAATACCCTTAAAAGGTTCAGAAATAAAAGATAAAACACCCTATTTGGCGGCCTATAACGAGGTGTTTATAGGTTTTGGTGAGAACGTCAATGAAAATGTATTTGACCAAAATAGAATCGGTGTTTTACTGGGTTATCAATTTAATTCATCGCTACGAGTGGAAGGTGGTTACTTAAACCAAA
>NZ_JBILTE010000121.1:0-7753 GCF_044371705.1 Flavobacterium sp.
TATTTTAAGGGGTTTTTGGACTTATTAACATTTTTATGAACAGAAAATACACATTTACTAACATCCTGTTTAATACTAAATTTCTACTTATTTTGTTATCCTATTATTGTAAAACAACTTTTAAAATAATTATCATGAAAAAAATCGGTTTCGTTTTTGCACTTTTGCTAGTAGCAATTTTTAATTCCAATGCCCAAATGCTTCAATTTGGAGTAAAAGGAGGTGTGAATTTTTCCAATTACACCAGTGGTGAAATTGAAGGGGTTGACTTTAACCAAGTAACAAGTTATCATTTTGGTTTGGTTACCGAATTAAAGCTTTTAGAAAATTTATCTATTCAACCTGAGTTACTATATTCTACTCAAGGATCGGAATTAGAAGGAATTGACCAACAAATTAAAAATGAATTAGGATACATTTCGCTTCCAGTGATGGCAAAGTTCTATTTAACAAAAAATCGTTTGAGTATTGAAGCCGGACCACAATTTTCGTTTTTAGTAAGTGAAAGAAATGAACTAGATTCAGCCGACACAAACACTTTCGACTTTGGGGTTGGCGGTGGTTTAAGCTACAAAATCACTGACGGCTTATTTCTTTCCGGAAGATACATTGCAGGCTTAACTGAAGTTAAAAAAGATGCAGATGCAAAAAATGCTTTGATTCAATTTTCTGTGGGTTATATGTTCTAAATAGACTTAGTTACAAAAAAAAGGCTGTCTAAAATTTTAGACAGCCTTTTTTTATACTTTAAATGGATTTATTTACCCCATTTTCCTCCACCAACATAGAAGCCGAGAGTTATTGCAAAATAAGAATTGGAAATATCTTCGTTGCTTTCCAAAGTCCCATTATATAATTTTGATTTTGGTACTAAATTATATTCTAAACCCATTCTGAATTTTCCCCATTCAAATCCACCGCGAATAACACCACCAAATCCTCCGGTAACTGACTGACCACTTACATCTGTATCTTCATCAGCTCTAACACTTAAAGCTCCTGCATAACCCAAACCTCCCCCAACAAAAGGCACAAATGATTTTCCTTTTGGAAAATAATAATCAAAAGTTCCTAGATAAGAACCTACACCGGTTGCAGTTACAAAAGTTGAACCGCCAAAATCTTCAATATCTCTTGCAATAGCTGCTCCACCTATGCGGAACCCAATATTCATATTATCTTTTATATTGTATTTCGGTTCTATGTAATAAGAAATACCTGCCCCACCACTTGCGGGAACATAACCAAGATCCAATCCTACTCTAAAAGCTCCTTCACGTTGCGAATAAGAAATAAAAGATGTTAAAACTAATGCTACAATTAAAATCAATTTTTTCATTTGTAAATGTGTTTAGATTAAGTTTCAAAAGTATAAAAAAAATACTACTTTAAAAGCTTTTCAGAAACTTTTTCTGATACCAATCCACCTTTAGCACTGGAAACTTCAACCGTTGCATTGGATGGATTTCCCTTCACAATCCAGCGAACTTTTACACTACCCATACCGCTTATGTTGGGCATTTCAATTTGCTCCGGTCGGTATTTTTGTTCTGTAAATAAATTTAAATCTTCGTTTTCAACAGTCATTCCCGCAACCACAGTACTTCCTTTTAAAGTAATATAATTGGGTCGCTCGATTTTGTTTTTTACATCATGTGTTGAATGTGTTGGAATAATACGCGTATTCATAATTGTTGCAGTAACGGCTACTAAATCGCCTGATAACTTTTCGGTTTTGATGTCTACTATTTCCAATTTTGGGGTTTGATACGCGTGGTATAAAGTGAATGCCATATTTCGATGAGCGTCTTCCTGCAACATAAAACCCGGATGGTTTCGAATGTAATTCTTTTTTGAACCTCCTACTTCAATCTCGCCAAACTGCGGATGATTAAAGGTTTTCCATTCAACATATCCATCGCCAAATAACAAATATTTATCAAATTCATTAAACTCATCGTTATCCCAACGACTGCCTGCATTTTTTTGATTAAACAATTTATAGGAAGTCATTAATTCGTTACTAAAAGTAAAGATTCCACGTGTCAAACATAAAAAATCAATTTCACCTCCGTAAACAGTATATAAATCTTTATGAAGAATAAAATAATTATAACCCGGAATCATTTTTTCACCCAGTTTTCCAATATTATCATACACTTCAATATCCTGTCTACTAAACAGTGGGTCATCTTCTGCAGCACCGGGACCTCGTAAAAACATCCCCCCATAATTGTGATAACTTTGAGCTCCCGCAATATTTGGGTGATTCACTACAAAATCTTTCACCGCTCTTGTTTCGGGTAATGTTCCCGGATAAAATAACGCCCCGTTTTGCACGTAATTAGGTTGCCAGTTCCAAGCCCAATCACGATTCGGGTCATAGGTTCCGGTATTATCTTCATTCACTAATCCGTCGTTGTCGTTGTCAATTCCTTCATAACCTAACATTTCATAGTCTCCTTTTTCATCGCCGCGAACTTGATACATGCGACTGGGATATTTTGGATCGACTTTCCAACGACCGGTTTTCGATTTCCTACGCATCATGACGATATTTCCATCTCCATCTAAATCATCTAATTTATCTTCGTTCACCAATCCATCACCATCATTGTCAAAAGAACGCATCCCCGAGCGAGAAGTGTTGGCATTATTTGGCGTGTGAATAAAATTTTCTCTGGAATCAGGACTAATAGTCACCGCAATATAAAACACTTTTTCTTTCAACAAAGTGTTGATAAACTTAACTGTTTGAAAACTCTCTGCCAAATACCAAGCGGTATACATCGAAACCTCTACCCCTTGCAATTCATTGGCGTGAATTCCGCCATCGATATAAAATCCGGGTTTGTGTTCAATTTTCCCTGTTTTAAAATCAGAAATCGTTAATACCCAAATATCTCTATTTTCATAGGACTTCCCGATGGATTCCATTTTAACTAAGTTCGGATAGGACTTTACTAAATCTTTACAGAATTGGGTGATTTGAGCATAATCGTGGTAACGGTCCCACGACATGGGTACCTTTGGATTTGCCGGCGAACCAATGGCACGCATCCCATTTAAATCTTGTGGAGCAACATCGTTTTTCTGAGCTGAAACACTCCAAAAAGAAAAACTTAATAAACTATAGAGTATGTATTTTTTCATCTTTTTACTTATTTCAATTCAACGATTAGTTCTTTTACTCCGGTTGTAGCACACCCTGTTTGAATAGTCACTTTTCCCGAACCGGAAATTAGCCATGAATATTCTTCTGATTCTCCGGCTTGCATGGCATTACGCAAATAATGTTTTCTTCCGGAAACGATGGACTGATTTTTAGCCACAACCAATTCCGTTTTCATACGCGATACAAAACGAATTTTATCGCCAATTTCCGTGTACGTCGGCAATAAGCCTTTGTTAACCACCTTTACTGTCACACGATATAAATCGTTTTGAACTTTTTCAACAACCGGTGTAGTAGTTTCAATTTTAGGCATGGCTGCTAAAAATTCTTCCAAAAAAAGTTTATGTTTCGTAGTGCTTTCCTCTAAATATTTAGCTGGTGGATTGTTTAAAGCAAAAGGCATAAATCCGCCCACTTCCGCTTTTTGATTAGGAAAGTCGGGATGCTTAACAGCCGTCCAATTCACAAACACATTGGTCAGATTTTCTTTGGTTGCCCATTTTAAATAGGCTAATTCCTGATTGAATTCAGATGCATCTTTTTTTGGCTTATCTACTTTTGTTTGAGTGGAATCTTTTTTTACTTCCTCTTTGGGAATCCACCAACCCGGGGTTGAAAAACTGAATCTTCCGGCATGATAATAAGCTGTCTGAGCAAAATTCCCTTTGGTCATTGGTGATTTTGGAGCGTCCTTTATTTTGGCTTTATCAGTATATAAAGAGGTAACCAATTCGGCAGTTTTTACATCTTTTTCCAACCAACTTTTAATGATTCTGCTGCTCGCCATTTTCGAATCATACTTAGGAGCTTCCGAAAGGTTGTTATGCATTCCAAAAGTAAAAACAGCATAAATGTTTTTATTCAAATATAAAAAATCCAAAAGTGCACGGGTTTCAGGTTCTGAAGCGACATAAACACCGGAGCCTTTTTCAAAAACAGGGTGATCAAACGTGAAATTTCTATCGATATTCACACCTTCAGAGAAATCTTCATTGAAATTTCCATCCTTATCATTGTCAAATCCTTCGGATAAAACAAGATACTTGCCTATTTGATTTTTTGTTGGATTGGCTTTCACCAATAATCGGGCATCATCCGGACTTTCGATATACGTTCCGGAAACATCCTCAATACGAATTTGCGTAATTAAACCGTCATTATTCATGTCTTCATACGGATCTTCCCCTATTTGGCCATCACGATCATCATCGGTTTTTGTGGCATTGCCGCTTTTTTCCATTTTTAATTTTCCAAAAAAAGCATCCATTGCATCCGGATTTACGGAAGGAACAAAATAAAGTGTTTTCTCGGAAAGCAATTTTGATAGATTCTCGCTTTTAAGCAGCTGGTCAATTAACTGAACGGCCATTTGCGATCCCGCCTGATGTTTGCCATCAATTCCGGCCGTAATAAGTAACGCTGGTTTTGGTTTTGCAGATTCTGAAAGTGTCACCAGCCATAAATCCTTGCCGCCACTACTTTTTCCAATGGATTTAACCGTACAGAATTTACTTTTTGATTCAAATTCTTTCAGTTTTTTAGAAAGACTTTCATAATTGAGGTAATCATTTTGTCCATAGGTTAGTGCAAATGAAAACAACAATAAAAACAGTATTTTTTTGTTCATACAATGATTGTTAATTAGATTTTTAAAAATAGTAGATTAAGTTGTAGTAAAATGTTAATTTTAAACTAATCTTTTTAATCTTTAGTTTTTAGCTATCAATTTTTGATATTTTTACCTAAATTGTTATAGTATGAAAATTATCATCATCAATGGTCCCAATTTGAATTTACTCGGAAAAAGAGAGCCTGATGTATACGGTTCAGAAACATTTGATTCTTTTTTTAATCAATTAAAAAATGATTTTCCACAAATCGAGTTGTCCTATTTTCACAGTAATATTGAAGGTGAACTGATTGATAAAATTCAAGAAGTGGGTTTTTCATACGACGGAATCATTTTAAACGCCGCAGCTTACACGCACACTTCAATAGGCATTGGCGATGCGGTAAAAGCTATTGCCACACCCGTTATTGAAGTGCATATATCGAACACCTTTGCAAGAGAAGCATTCCGACACCAATCATTTATTTCACCCAACGCAAAAGGAATTATCATCGGATTTGGTTTGCAAAGCTACAAATTGGCACTCCAATCGTTTTTAAGATAAATCCGTACAACCTTTTCATTGTTAAAATCGTCTCTTTATAAAACCTCCTTTTATGAAAAACATCTTTACGCTAGTTCTTTTATTCCTAACATCGGTAACTTTTTCTCAGATAAAAGGAACAATTACCGACGAAGCAAACAACCCTTTGCCCTTTGTTAACATTTATGTAGAGAATACCTATATCGGAACTACTTCCAACGAAAAAGGAAATTATGAATTGTCGATTCCTAATCGTTCGGAAGCTACTTTAGTTTTTCAATTTTTAGGTTTTAAAACGCAGAAACATGTGGTGAAAACTAATGTACCGCTAACTTTTGATGTCAAATTAAAAGAAGAAAGTTACAGTTTGAATGAGGTTGTTTTGAGTTCGAAAGAAAATCCTGCCCTTCCGATTATCCGTAAAGCAATCGCGAGCAGAAGTATTAATTCTGCCAAAACTGCCAAGTTTACGGCCGATTTTTATTCCAGAGGAATATTCCGCATGAAAAATGCACCTAAAAAAATATTTGGTCAAGAAATAGGCGATTTAGATGGAACGCTAGATTCTACCGGAAGTGGAATCTTGTACTTATCGGAAACGGTTTCAAAAATTACTTTTCAAAAACCTGATAAATTGAAGGAACGAATCATTGCTTCGAAAATTAGCGGACAAAACAACGGTTTTAGCTACAACACTGCTCAAGCCACTTCTTATGATTTTTATGATAATACGGTGGAATTAGGGACTAATTTAATTTCCCCCATCGCCGACAATGCTTTTGGCTATTACAAATACACCCTTGAAGGGACATTTTATGATGACAATAAAAACCTCATCAATAAAATAAAAGTTACCCCTAAAAGAGACGTGGATCCTGTTTTTGAAGGATTTATTTACATCGTAGAAGACAGTTGGGCCATTTATGGAGTTGATTTTGACATCAAAGGTTATCGGATGAAAGAAGAGTTTTTGGATGTAATGAATTTGAAACAAAATTTCAGTTACAATCAAAACAATCAATTGTGGGCAAAAAATTCACAGAGTTTAGAATTTGAAGCTGGAATTTTTGGCATTAATTTTAATGGAAAATTTACCTATGTTTATAGCAATTATGATTTCAAAGATGATTTTGAAAAGAAAACATTTACTAACGAGATTTTAAGTTTTGAAGACAATGCCAATAAAAAAGACACGCTGTATTGGAACACTATGCGTCCGGTTCCTTTAACAGAGGAGGAAAGCACTGATTATATTCGGAAAGATAGTATTAGTACTGTTAGAAAATCAAAACCCTATTTAGATTCGATAGACGCGAAAAATAACAAATTCAATCCTTTGAAAGTTTTAACTGGATATACCTATCGAAATTCACATGAAAATTGGTCGATTAACTATGATGGTTTAATCAAACTTATTCAATTCAACACCGCACAAGGCTGGCATATGTCAACCGGAATTTCCTATTATAAAAGAGACGAAGAAACCCGCAAAAACATGTCTTTTGGAGCCAATTTCAATTACGGTTTTTCAGAAGAAAAATTTAGAACAACCGGTTTTTTCAATACGCGATTGAATACCAAAACCAATAGCAACCTTTCGGTTAATGGAGGTAGCAAAGCCGAGCAATTTAACGCAAACGAGCCTATAAGTCCACTAATTAATACCGTAGCTACGATCTTTTTTGAAGAAAATTTTATGAAATTGTATGAAAAGAATTTTGTAACGGCAAGCTATCAGCAAGAAGTAACTAATGGACTATTCATGTATGGATCTCTTGAATACAGTGAGCGAAAACCGTTATTCAACACTACTGACTATGTACTCTTTCCAAATGATAATAAAACATACACGTCCAATAATCCTTTGGATCCGAACGATTTTACAAGCGGAGGAATTGTGAAGCACAATTTAATGAAAGCCAACATCAATGCCCGAATTAATTTCGGTCAGAAATACATGACGCGTCCTGATGGAAAGTACAATATGAGAAATGATAAATATCCCTCGATTTTCTTGGGTTATGAAAAAGGATTTGCCGGAAATGAAGACATTTATAATTATGATTTTGTTGCCGGACGCATTTACTACGAGCAAACTTTAGGAAACAAAGGTAGCTTTGCTATTAATCTGAAGGGTGGACAATTTTTCAATGCTGATGATATTTCTTTCGTAGATTACAAGCATTTCAATGGTAATCAAACTTACGTAGGAACCTCTGAACGCTATTTAAACGTATTTAATTTGATGCCGTATTATGCGTATAGCACGAACGACAGCTATATGGAAACCCATATTGAACACAACTTTGAAGGCTACATCATGAACCGAATTCCGTTACTTAACAAATTAAAATCAACGCTAGTGCTGGGTTACCATCAGCTGGCCACGCCTGAAAGCAAGCCTTACCAGGAATTTACAGTTGGT
>NZ_JBILTE010000011.1:0-26111 GCF_044371705.1 Flavobacterium sp.
ATAATAAGGTGAAACCTGTGCATCGTAACGTGCTTTGATTTTGTCGAATAGTTCTTTTTCTTTGATTTCATCAACCACCTCACCTTTTGCTTTTAAGGAAGATGCTTCAATTTGTGCCAATACTTTTGCGGCTTGTGTGCCACCCATAACAGCCAATTCAGCACTTGGCCAAGCCACAATTAATCGAGGGTCGTAGGCTTTTCCACACATGGCGTAGTTTCCGGCACCGTAGGAATTACCAATCACCACAGTAAATTTCGGCACTACCGAATTGGCTACCGCATTTACCATTTTAGCACCGTCTTTAATGATTCCGCCATGTTCGGATTTGCTTCCAACCATGAATCCGGTGACATCCTGCAAAAACACTAACGGTATTTTCTTCTGGTTGCAATTCGCAATAAAACGAGTGGCTTTATCAGCTGAATCGGAATAAATCACGCCACCAAATTGAATTTCACCTTTTTTGGTTTTGGAAACCGTACGTTGATTGGCGACAATTCCAACCGCCCAGCCGTCGATTCTGGCGTAGCACGTGATGATAGATTGTCCGTAACCGTCTTTGTATAAATCCATTTCCGAATTGTCTACTAAACGTTTAATCACTTCCATCATGTCGTATTGATCGGCTCTTGATTTTGGAATAATACCAAAAATATCGTCTTCTTTCAATGCGGGTTTTTCCGCCTTTTCACGGTTGAAACCGGCTTTGTCATAATCACCAATTTTTCCAACAATACTTTTGATGCGGTCTAATGCATCTTTATCATCTTTGGCTTTATAATCCGTTACACCTGATATTTCGCAGTGTGTTGTGGCACCGCCTAATGTTTCATTGTCAATATTTTCGCCAATAGCGGCTTTCACCAAATAACTTCCGGCTAAGAAAATGCTTCCGGTTTTGTCTACAATCATTGCTTCGTCACTCATAATAGGTAAGTAGGCACCACCGGCTACGCAACTACCCATGACGGCAGCAATTTGCGTAATTCCCATGCTACTCATCACCGCATTGTTTCTGAAAATGCGTCCGAAATGTTCTTTATCCGGAAAAATTTCATCTTGCATCGGTAAATACACACCGGCACTGTCTACCAAATAAATAATAGGCAAACGGTTTTCCATAGCTATTTCTTGGGCACGTAAATTCTTTTTTCCTGTGATGGGAAACCAAGCTCCGGCTTTTACAGTTGCATCATTGGCTACCACAATACATTGTTTTCCTTTGATGTATCCTATTTTCACTACGACACCTCCGGATGGACAACCGCCGTGTTCGGGGTACATTCCGTCACCTGCAAATCCTCCAATTTCAATACTCTTCGCTTTTGAATCCAACAAATAATCAATGCGTTCGCGAGCGGTCATTTTTCCTTCGGTATGTAGCTTGGCAATTCTCTTTTCGCCTCCGCCTAATTTTACTTGGGCAAAACGCTGTCTTAAATCGGATAGTAAAAGTTTATTGTGGTCTTCGTTTTTGTTGAAGTTGATGTCCATAGGTTTTTTGGTAATTTTTTACAGATTGCTAAAATACGAAAACGATTGAGAAAAGGAAAAAGAGAATAGAAGAAAGAGGAAAGAAAAAAGACCATTGTAGGTAGAGCGAAGATAAAAGAAACTTAAAGACCTAACTTAGAACCTCAGAACCTCAGTACCTTAGAACCTTTCTATTCCTCTTTTTGTCCCATCATCATCAAATAGGCTTTTAAAAATTCATCAATTTCTCCATTCATTACTCCGTCAACATCGCTGGTTTCGCAACCGGTACGAACATCTTTGACCAATTTATAGGGTTGCATGACATAGTTTCGGATTTGCGAGCCCCATTCAATTTTCATTTTTCCGGCTTCGATATCGGCACGTTGAGCTAATTGCTTTTTCAATTCAATTTCATACAATTGCGAACGTAACATTTGCATGGCACGTTGACGGTTGTCTTGCTGCGAACGAGTCTCTGAACACTGAATTTGGATACCCGTTGGCTTGTGAAACAGCTGCACTTTCGTTTCCACTTTATTCACATTTTGACCACCGGCTCCACTGGAACGTGAGGTAATAATCTCTAAATCGGCAGGATTGATATCAATTTCAATGGTGTCATCCACCAAAGGATATGCATAAACAGAAGCAAAGGACGTATGACGTTTGGCGTTACTGTCAAAAGGGGAGATGCGAACCAATCGATGCACCCCGTTTTCTCCTTTTAAATAGCCAAAAGCATAATCGCCTTCAATTTCTAAAGTCACCGTTTTGATTCCGGCCACATCGCCTTCCTGAAAGTTTAATTCTTTGATTTTATAGCCTTCCTTTTCCGCCCACATCAAATACATTCGCATCAGCATCGAGGCCCAATCGCAACTTTCGGTTCCACCGGCACCGGCAGTAATTTGCAAAACGGCACTCATGCTGTCGCCTTCTTCGGAAAGCATGTTTTTAAACTCTAAATTTTCAATTAAAGCGTTGGTTTGTTCAAAAATGGCATCTACTTCTGCTTCAGTTGCATCACCGTCTTTGTAGAATTCGAAGACCATTTGGAGCTCTTCCGAAAGATTGACTCCTCTTTGATAATCTTCTACCCATTTCTTTTTGGAACGCAAATCGCGAACAACAATTTCGGCTTCTTTGGGATTGTTCCAAAAATTGGGATCGAAGGTTTTTTCTTCTTCGTTAGCAATTTCAATTAACTTCTTGTCGACGTCAAAGATACCTCCTTAACGCACCAAGACGTTCTATAATACCTTTTATTTGTTCGGTATTTGTCATAAATATTGTAGTTTTGTTTTGCAAATGTAGTTACTAGTCGTGACTTGTCCTAATTGCCAAAATCAAATAATTATTGTTCAGAAATAAAAACAAATGGAAATAAATTTAGTAAGCGACACTGTTACCAAGCCAACACCCGAAATGCTTCGTGCCATGTTTAATGCCAAAGTTGGTGATGATGTTTTTAAACAAGACCCCACCGTGAATGAACTGGAAGCAAAAGTGGCCGCATTCTTTGGAATGGAATCAGCTTTGTTTTTTCCGTCGGGAACAATGGCCAATCAGACAGCCATCAAAATGCATACACAACCGGGGGAACAATTGATTGCCGACAAGTATGCTCACATTTATAATTACGAAGGAGGAGGGGTTTCCTTCAACAGTGGCGTTTCCTGCAGATTGTTGGACGGAAACCGAGGAATGATTACCGCCGAACAAGTGCAAGAAGCTATCAATCCACCAGATTTTTACCACAGTCCGCTAACCACTTTAGTTTCATTGGAAAATACCACCAACAAAGGGGGTGGAGCATGTTATGAAATGGAAGATTTAATTTTGATTAAGAAAGTCTGCGTCAAGCATAACCTCAAATATCATTTAGACGGTGCCCGTTTGTGGAATGCACTGGTTGCCAAAAACCAAGACCCGTTGCAGTACGGTAAATTGTTTGATACGATTTCTGTCTGCTTTTCCAAAGGAATGGGAACACCTATTGGCTCTGTTTTAGTGATGTCGCAAAAAGATTATGCAAAAGCCATGCGAATTCGAAAAGTATTCGGTGGCGGCATGCGACAGGTAGGTTTTGTGGCAGCTGCAGCTATTTATGCGATGGATCATCACATCGAACGTTTATCGGAAGACCATCGAAGAGCAAAAGAATTAGGTACTGCCTTACGTCAATTAACTTGGGTAGCAAAAGTAGAACCTGTTGAAACCAATATCGTTATTTTTTCTGTGCATCCTTATATTCAAGACCAACATGTGATTGATAAATTGAAAATGAAAAACATTTCGATTAGTTCCTTAGGTAAAGGAAAACTGCGAATGGTAACACATTTAGATTACAAAGAGGTAATGCATACGTATGTGATCGAAGCGTTGCAAAAATTAATTTTCTAAAAATTCCAAAAAAGAAATTCCAAATTCCAAAAATCTATGCAAACATTTGGAATTTGGATTTTGGAATTTATTTAAATAAATCCATTCCCGGTATAGTAGGCATGCCTTCCTTAGCAACAGCAGCCAATTCTACTTCGTTAATTTGAGTGGCTTTTTCAATTGCCTTGTTCATAACCAAAACCAAATAATCCTCTAATTGGTCTTTGTCTTGCAGTAATGTATCGTCAATTGCGATTGATTTTACGGTTCTATTAGCTGTTAAAGTCACCTTCAAAAGCCCGTCGTTACTGCTTTCATCTACTAAAACAGTGTCTAGTCGTTTCTTTGTTTCTTCTATTCTTTGTTGGGTTTCTTTCAGTTTGCCCATCATTCCCATTAGGTCTCCAAACATTGTTTATAAATTTTATGATTTATGAAATACAAAATTACTAAATTGCTTAGTTTTGATAACACATTATTCATTATGAATTATAAATTAATTTTTTGTTGCCTTACGCTGGTTATTGCAACATCTTGTTCTAAAAAAGACGCTTCTATGTCAGAGACTATAATGCCTCCTGTTGCCGCTAAAAAAGATACTGTATTAGAAAAACATGGCGACAAAAGAGTTGACCCCTATTTCTGGTTAAATAATCGTGAGAATCCCGAGGTTATCAATTATTTAAAAGCCGAAAATGAGTACTATCAAAAAATGACAGCTCATACAAAAGACTTTCAAAAGGAACTTTTTGAAGAAATGAAAGGTCGAATTAAGGAAGATGACGAATCGGTTCCTTATTTATACAATGGTTATTACTACAATACGCGTTTTGAAAAAGGAAAAGAATATCCTATTTACAGCCGTAAAAAGGGAAGTTTGACAGCCCCGGAAGAAATACTTTTTGATTGCAACGAATTAGCAAAAGGTCATGCCTATTTTAAATTGGTTGGTTTAAATGTAAGTTTGGACAACAAATGGGTTTCATTTGCAACGGATTATGTGGGAAGAAGAATTTACACCTTACAAATTAAAAACCTGGAAACAGGAGCAATCCAACCTGAAAAAATTGAAAATGTAACCGGCAATTGTGTTTGGGCAAACGATAACAAAACATTGTTTTACACGACTCAAGACGCACAAACATTGCGTTCTGACAAGGTTTTCAAACATGTTTTGGGTCAGGATGTCTCAAAAGATGTAATGGTTTACTTTGAAAAGGATGAGACGTTCAACATTGGTGTGATGAAAACCAAATCGAAAAAGTTTTTGGTGATTGGTTGCAGCAGCACGCTAACAAGTGAATATTTGTATTTAAATGCAGAAACACCTGAGGCACCTTTTAAAGTTTTTCAAAAGAGAGTGAGAGGTTTGGAATACAATATCTCGCACTATGGTTCTGATTTTTATATAGTAACCAATAAAGATAAAGCGACTAATTTCAAGGTAATGAAAACACCTGAAACAGCTACTTCAAAAGAAAATTGGAAAGACTTAATTCCACACGATGAAAAAGTACTTATTGAAGGAATTGAAATTTTTAAAGATTTTTTAGTTGTTGAAGAGCGTTCCAATGGTTTAAATAAAATTAAAATTATGCCTTGGAGTGGCAAAGGTGATTATTATTTGCCTTTTGAAATTGAAACGTATTCTGCTGAAGTAGGCACAAATGTTGATTTTGATACGGATATTTTGCGGTATGGCTATCAGTCATTGGCAACTCCCTATTCAGTTATTGATTTCAATATGAAAACCAAAACCAAAGAAATTAAAAAAGAGTTTGAAGTATTAGGAGGGAAGTTTGACAAAAACAACTACAAAGAAGAGCGTGTTTGGGCAACAGCAGTAGATGGAACACAAGTGCCTATTTCTTTGGTCTATCGAAAAGAGTTGAAAAAAGACGGTTCAAATCCTCTGTTACAATATGCTTATGGTTCTTATGGAAACTCTTTAGACCCACAATTTGATTCAACTATTTTAAGTTTATTGGATCGCGGATTTATTTATGCGATTGCACATATTAGAGGTGGCGAAGACATGGGCCGTCAATGGTATGAAGATGGTAAATTGTTGAAAAAGAAAAATACATTTACCGATTATATTGATTGTTCAAAGTTCTTAATCCAACAAAAATACACCAGTAAAGATCATTTATATGCACAAGGAGGTTCTGCCGGTGGTCTATTAATGGGTGCCGTAGTGAATATGGCTCCTGAATTATACAATGGCGTCATTGCACAAGTACCATTTGTTGATGTGATTACCACGATGTTGGACGAAACCATTCCGTTAACTACAGGGGAGTATGATGAATGGGGCAACCCGAATGATAAAAAGTATTATGATTACATGAAATCGTATTCACCTTATGACAATGTAAAAGCACAAGATTATCCTACGATGCTAGTAACAACAGGTTTACATGATAGCCAAGTACAGTACTGGGAACCTGCTAAATGGGTAGCGAAATTACGTACAATGAAAACAGACAATAATTTATTATTTTTAGATACTAATATGGATGCGGGTCATGGCGGGGCTTCCGGAAGGTTTGAATCATTGAAGGAGTTAGCCAAAGAATTTAGTTTTCTCTTAGATTTAGAAAGAATAGATAAGTAATTAAATTTTTTTTATACATTTGCAAGGTTTTAAGGATGCCAAAAACAAATAAAAGTTTGCCTTGACTAACATATTTTTTATGAAAGAACAGATAAAAGCTTATAATAGTGTATTAGATTTAATAGGAAATACACCTCTTATCAAACTAAATAACGTCACCGAAAGTTTACTGGGTAATTTTTATGCTAAGGTTGAAGCTTTCAATCCGGGTCATTCCACAAAAGATAGAATTGCTTTATATATTATAGAAGAAGCCGAAAAGAGAGGAATTCTTACTCCGGGGGACACCATTATTGAAACTACTTCGGGAAATACCGGATTTAGTTTAGCAATGGTAAGCATTATCAAGGGTTACAATTGTATACTTGCTGTAAGTTCAAAATCATCGAAAGATAAAATAGATATGTTACGTTCGATGGGTGCCAAGGTTTATGTTTGTCCTGCACATGTTTCTGCTGATGATGAGCGTTCGTACTACAATGTTGCCAAACGTTTGCATGAAGAAACCAAAGGATCAATTTACATTAACCAGTATTTCAACCAATTAAATGTAGATGCTCACTACAAAAGTACCGGTCCGGAAATTTGGGAACAAACCAATGGAAAAATCACCCATTTAATTGCTTGTAGCGGAACCGGAGGAACAATATCAGGAGCTGCAAAATTCTTAAAAGAGAAAAATCCAAACATCAGAATTTTAGGTGTGGATGCGTATGGTTCTGTATTGAAAAAATACCACGAAACAAAAGAGTTTGATAACGAAGAAATTTATCCCTACCGTATTGAAGGATTGGGTAAAAACTTAATCCCTACGGCTACCGATTTTGACATCATCGATGAGTTCATGAAAGTAACCGATGAGGAAAGTGCACACGCTACTCGTGAGATTGCTTTAAGAGAAGGATTGTTTGTAGGATATACTTCAGGAGCTGTTGTTCAAGCAATCAGACAATTTGCCGAGCAAGGTGAGTTTGATCAAAACTCAAACGTCATAGCCATTTTTCCCGATCACGGCTCTCGATATATGAGTAAAGTGTTTAGTGATGATTGGATGAACGAACAAGGATTTTTTGACAGTGTGAATATGGAAGAGGTTCAAAAGATTGAGTTTATTAAATAAGAAGAAAGAAAATAGAATATAGAAAAACTCCAAGTGTAAAGGCTTGGAGTTTTTTTATTGCAAACTATTGTTTTTAGTATTCTGAAAACTGAAGGTTACTCAGATTTTTGTAAATCCCTTTTTCAACGTCAAGCAATTCTTTATGCGTGCCTTGTTCAGCAATTACACCATCATTCAGCACAAGGATACTGTCAGCACTTCTAATGGTAGCTAATCGATGAGCAATAATAATACTGGTTCTTCCATTCATTAAGGTTTCTAAGGCTTCTTGTACCAATTTTTCACTTTCGCTATCTAAAGACGAGGTAGCTTCATCCAAAATTAAAATACTCGGATTTTTCAACAAAGCTCTGGCAATTGCAATGCGTTGGCGTTGTCCTCCTGATAATTTAATCCCACGTTCGCCTACCAAGGTTTCAAATTGCTCCGGAAATCCGTTGATAAATTCTAATGCGTTGGCTTGTTGAGCAGCAACTTTTATTTCTTCAAAAGTGGCATCGGGTTTTCCGTAAGCTATATTTTCTTTAATACTTCCACCAAACAAGATGACATCTTGCGGAACGATACTCATATTCCCGCGAAGTTGTTCTAAATCGTAGTCATAAATGCTTTTATCATCGATAATAATCTCACCGCTATTCAAATCGTAAAATCGAAGGAGCAGGGCAGATATGGTTGATTTTCCGGCACCACTCGGACCCACCAAAGCGATTTTTTGTCCGAACTTTGCCGTAAATGAAACACCTTTTAAAACTTCAATCTCTTTTCTTGAAGGATAGCTGAATCTTACATTTTTAAAAGTTACATTTCCTTTAATTTTCTCTGTGACAATAGGTTTGTTACCGTTGATGTTTTCAGGTTGTTCCTCCAATAATTCAAAAACGCGTTCAGTAGCACCCACCGCCTTTTGAATTTGAGCATATAATTCGGCAATTCCACCAAAGGAAGCACCCACAAATGTAGAATATAATACAAATGTAATCAATTGTCCAACAGACATTTCTCCTCTAATACTTAAAGTAACGCCAAACCAAACAACAGCTACAATTGCACCAAACAAGCAAAAGATAATAAACGATGCAAAATAGCCACGGTATTGACCTCCTTTAATCGCAATATTTACTATTTCTTTAATTTTGTTTTTGTATCGGGCTATTTCATACCATTCATTGGCAAATGCTTTTACATTGGTAATTCCTTGCAGTGTTTCTTCAACAATTACCTGACTTTCCGCAACGGTATCTTGTACTTTTTTTGAATATTTCCTAATAAATCGTCCAAATATAACAGCAGCAACAGCTACTAAGGGAACAACGGCCAACATCATTAATGTTAGTTTGATACTTTCACTAGCTAATAAAATTACACCACCAATTATGAGGATAAACTGCCTTAAAAATTCAGCAATGGTGGTTGTCAGCGTATCTTGTATTTGAGAGATATCTGAACTGATCCGACTGTTTAATTCTCCCACTCGTTTTTGAGAGAAGAAGTTCATCGGAAGTTTAATTAAATTTGAATACAAAGCCAACCGTAAGTTTGCCAATGTGTTTTCAGTAAAATTCACAAACAGATACACGCGAAAAAAGGAAAAAAACGATTGCAAAAATAAGATGGCAAGCAATCCTAGTGCTACGTTATTTGCGGCATTTAAATCTTTGTCCTTTACACAATCTACCAGCATTCCCATTAGTTTTGGGAAGGCTAGGGCAGTACCCCCGGTTAGTAATAAAAATATCAAGCCAATAAAAAATTTCCATCTATGAGAATCAGCATATTTAAAAACCAACAATGCTTTGCTGAGTGACGATGCGTTTATTTTTGCTTTAGGCAAATCGTTTTCTTTGAATCGAGCCATTTTTTTATTGTAAAGTAAAGGATTAATAGGGGTTTTGATGCGTGAACAAATGATAAATTCCAATCGTTTAAAAACTAAAAAACTCCCTTTGTAGAGAGTTTTTGATATATTTTTAATTTTAATTATTCTTGCATGGTGTGATACACGTTCATGACATCGTCATCTTCTTCAATTTTTTCCAACAATTTTTCTACATCGGCCATTTCTTCCGGGGGAAGTTCTTTGGTGATTTGCGGAATACGCTCAAAACCGGACGATAAAATTTCGATATTTCTGTTTTCCAATTCTTTTTGAATCGCACCAAAGCTTTCAAAAGGAGCATACATGAGAATACCGTCTTCATCGGCAAAAATCTCTTCCACACCAAAATCAATCATTTCCAATTCTAAGTCATCTACATCCTGACCTTCGGCCGGAATTCTGAAATTACAGATGTGATCAAACATAAATTCAACCGAACCTTGTGTTCCCATTGTTCCGTTGCATTTGTTGAAGTAACTTCTAATGTTTGCTACTGTTCTATTATTATTGTCTGTTGCGGTTTCAATTAAAATGGCAATTCCATGTGGAGCATAGCCTTCAAAAAGCACCTCTTTAAAGTTAGCTGTATCTTTATCAGATGCTTTTTTTATCGCACGTTCCACATTGTCTTTCGGCATGTTGGCCGCTTTGGCATTTTGAATTACTGCACGCAAACGGGAGTTGGTTTCCGCATTCGGACCACCTTCTTTCACCGCCATTACAATGTCTTTTCCTATTCTGGTAAACGTTTTTGCCATTGCTGACCAACGTTTCATTTTACGTGCTTTTCTAAATTCAAATGCTCTTCCCATTGTTGTATATTTCGGTATTCTAAATTCGTTATTCTCTTGAGTAAAAATTGTTTTGCAAAAATAAAACTAAAACCGTAATCTCAAAATTTTTACTTTTTATAAAAAGGCATTTTTACCACTTTCGACTTCACTCGATTATTTCTAATTTGAATATAAATTTCAGAACCTTCTGCTGCAAATTCCTTGGTTACGTATCCCATTCCGATACCTTTTCCAAGAGATGGAGCCATGGTTCCAGAAGTTACAATTCCGATGTTGTTTCCACCTGCATCTACAATTTCATAATCATGGCGAGGAATTCCGCGTTCTATTAATTCAAATCCAACTAGTTTTTTGGTTACACCTGCTTCTTTTTGTTTTTTTAGATTTTCAGAATTAGTAAATTCTTTGGTGAATTTTGTAATCCATCCTAAACCTGCTTCCAAAGGAGAAGTAGTATCATTGATATCATTTCCATACAAGCAGAAGCCCATTTCTAAACGTAAGGTATCACGAGCGGCTAATCCAATAGGTTTGATTCCGAACGCTGCACCGGCTTCAAATACTTTAGTCCACACTTGTTCCACTTCCGAATTTTTACAGTAAATTTCAAATCCACCAGATCCTGTATAACCAGTTGCGGAGATGATTACATGCTCGATTCCTGCAAAATCAGCTACTTCAAAATGATAATAATTTATAGCTGATAAATCTATTGATGTTAAAGATTGCATCGCTTCAACCGCTTTTGGACCCTGAATGGCCAGTAATGAATAATCATCTGAAAGATTTTTCATAGAAGCACCAACCGTGTTGTGTGAAGAAATCCAGTTCCAGTCTTTTTCAATGTTAGATGCATTCACTACCAATAAATATTTTTCATCGTTGAATTTGTAAACAATCAAATCGTCCACAATTCCGCCATTTTCGTTTGGCAAACAGGAATATTGAGCTCTTCCGTTGGTTAAAACAGCAGCATCATTCGAAGTTACTTTTTGAATCAAAGCCAATGCATTCGGACCTTCCAATAAAAATTCACCCATGTGCGATACGTCAAAAACACCCACGCTGTTGCGAACGGTTTCATGTTCTGCAGTTACTCCTTCGTATTGTACCGGCATATTGTATCCGGCAAACGGAACCATTTTCGCTCCTAAACTTTCGTGAATGTGTGTTAAAGCTGTATTTTTCATGTTGCAGTATTGTAATTTTGATGGGCAAATTTATTAAAAATAATACGATTTTTATAGGCAAATCAAAAAGGATTTTGACTTATTCCTAAAAAAAATTCCAATTCTTCAATTATCTGTAATAATACTTATTTCAGGTAAAAATTAATTTTAATTCCATCGCTCAATGCCTTATATTTACTTTTTATTTACAATTATTTAAAGAATTTCCACGATACAGACTATGAAGCAAGTAGAAAATCCCGAATCGATTCCTCTGGAAAAAGAAATTATAGAACCCCAACTAAATATCCTACTGACAACCGATGAAGATGATGAGCGACCGGTTTATATTTCCGGCAACTTTAATCAATGGAAGACGCAAGACCTTAAGTTCCAGATGAGTCAGATTGGCGTTGGATTGTATCATTATAAATTTGCGGCTGATTTTGTATATCCACAGGAAATGTTATACAAATTCACACGAGGCGATTGGAGTGAAGTGGAAATTGACAAATTTGGAAACCGAACCGAAAATCGGTCATGCAAACAGCACAAGGGCATTCGGAAAGAACATGTGGCAAAATGGCGGCATAACTGGTTGCCATTTAAAACTGATTACTTGCCAAAAGTCCATCTGATTTCCGAAGAGTTCGAAATCCCGCAATTGAATAAAAAACGAAAAGTTTGGGCACTATTACCGTATGATTACGAAAATTCTTCGGAACATTATCCGGTGATGTATTTACAGGATGCTCAAAACTTATTCAATGAAAATGCTCAATTTGGCAATTGGGAAATTGATAAAAAATTGGCCGTAATGGCTGAATATAAAATTGGTAAAATCATTGTTATTGCCATTGAACATGCAGAAAAGGAGCGAATTAGCGAGTACAATGTGGGCAATACTATTTTAGGTGTTGGGCAAGGTAAAAAGTATATTCGCTTTTTAACCGATACATTAAAGCCCTTTATTGACAGTAATTTTAGAACAAAACCCGAGCGTGAATTTACAGGAATTGGAGGTAGCTCAATGGGCGGATTGGTGAGTATTTTCAGTGGAATTATGTACCCGGAAGTTTTTGGCAAACTGATGATTTTTTCACCTTCTTTATGGGTTGTGCCAAAAATTAAGCTATCCTTTTTAGATATGGACGAACCGCAGGATACCAGAATTTATATGTATGCCGGTGGCGATGAAAGTGCAACAATGATTGATCATGTAAAGAATTTCAAGAAACGTTTGTTGAAAAAAGATGAAGTGAATGATAAGATGAAAGTCCATTTAAGCATCAACGAACAAGGGAAACACAATGAAGTTTATTGGAGTGATGAATTTCCAAAAGCAATTGAATGGCTGTTTTTTAGTACGAAAGAGGAATAACAATAACCATTTCAATGGCAAATTGAAAATGCATTTAAACATAAAAAGCGATTATGAAAATAGAATATAGCACAAGTATAACTACCGGTAGAAAATTAAATCTAATTCCGTTTTTTGAGTCGGAGACAGATGTCACGTTTCAAAATATCCAACTTTCTAAAACAGTTTTTTCAGGCAAAAAAGACAGTAGTTATGTAACTGAATTTGAAGGCAATATTTTTATTTTTATCGGTTTAGGAAAAGACCCGGATTATAAAACCATTAAAACTATTTTCAGAAGAGTTGCAGCCAAACAAGCCGATTATTTTGAAACTGAACTGCAACTGGTCATCCCTGATCGTTTTTCATCAGCCAACATTGAAGCTGCTGTTTCCGGTTTGATTTTAGGCACTTATAAATTAGGACATTATAAAAAAGATAAAAAATCTCATCCAATCAATTCAGAGGATTTTATTTTAGAAATAAGTACTTCAAAGGATGTTTCAAAAGAGGTGACAAGAGCAGTAAAAATTGCCAATGCACAATTGGAAACTTTTCATTTAGTTGATTTACCACCCAATAAAATTACACCTGCCTATTTAGCTGATTGGGCTTCGCAAACCGGTAAAAATTACGGTTTTGAGGTCACAATTGTGGATTCGAAGCAAGCGAAAATTTTAGGTTTAGAAGCGTTTTTATCCGTTGGAAAGGGTAGTGCAAACGATTCGCAATTCATCATTATGGATTACCAACCCACAGAATCTAAAAAACATATTGGGTTGGTTGGGAAAGGAATCACTTTTGATACAGGTGGTCTAAATATCAAAACGGCCGGAATGGTGCATATGAAATGCGACATGGCGGGTGGTGCAGCTGTTTTAGGAGCGATGCAATTAATAGCAGATTTAGAATTGCCTTATCGAGTGACGGCTATTGTTCCGGCATGTGAAAATTCAGTTGATGCACTCTCATTTCTACCAAGTGATGTGATTGGAAGTTACAGCGGAAATTCCATTGAAATCATCGATACAGACGCCGAAGGTCGCTTGGTTTTAGCGGATGGTTTATCGTATTTAATAAAAAATTATCATCCGGAAACGGTTATTGATATTGCCACTTTAACCGGAAGTAGTGTGGCGACTTTAGGAAATGAATGTGGAGCTTTGTTTACCAACAACGATGTATTATCCAAGCAATTGCAACAATCCGGTGATGCAATCGGCGAGCGTTTATGGCCTTTGCCTTTGTGGGATGCTTATAAATCAGACATCGACAGTGAAATTGCCGATGTAAAAAACTATTCAGGTAAACCGGTTGCGGGAGCTATTTCTGCCGCTAAATTTTTAGAGTTTTTTACCAATAATCATGCATCTTGGGCACATTTGGATGTTGCCGGAGTGACATTCATCGATGACGAATTTGCAAAAACCAAACATGCGTCCGCTTTTGGCGTACATTTAATTACTAATTTTATTGAAAATCAATAGTCTATGGAAAATCATTCGAAAACTTTTATTTGCATTTCTAATTATTTTAAAGGAAATGATTTTTTAATCAGCATGAAGAAATTAGGCAATAAAGTCTATTTAATTACTTCAGAAAAATTAAAAACCAAGCCGTGGGCCTTTGATTCCATTGATGAAATTTTCTTCATGCCCGGTCAGGATGTGGATTGGGACTTAGACATGCTTTTGCACGGAGTGGCGGGAATTATGCGAAATGAAAAAGTAGATGCGATTGTAGCTTTAGATGATTTTGATGTAGAAAAAGCGACCTATTTACGTGAAAATCTCCGCGTAGATGGAATGGGACAAACCACGGGGCGTTTTTTCAGAGATAAACTGGCCATGCGAATCAAAGCACAAGCAGAAGGTGTTCCTGTTCCGGCATTCAGTGCCTTATTCAATGATGATTATATCAATCATTTTGCTGATACCGTTGCACCACCGTGGGTTTTGAAACCACGTTCGGAAGCTTCGGCCTCCGGAATTATGAAAGTGCATACCAAAGAGGATTTGTGGCACAAAATTCATGAATTAGGAGACAACCGGATCAAATATTTGGTAGAACAATTCAAACCGGGTGCAGTTTACCATTGCGATGGCTTGAATTTTAATGGAAAAGTATTATTTAGTCTAACCTCACAATATTTGGCAACGCCGATGGAAATTTCGCAAGGCGGCGGGATCTTCAGAAGTGCGAATATCAAACACAATTCGGAAGATGACAAAGCAATTAAAAAGGTAAACGAACAAGTAATGCTAGCTTTCGGGATGAAACACGGAGCTACGCATACAGAGTTTATCAAATGTAATGAAGATGGGAAAATTTACTTTTTAGAAACCTCTTCTCGAGTAGGAGGAGCCCATTTAGCAGAAATGGTGGAAGCGGCTTCAGGTATTAATTTATGGGGAGAATGGGCAAAAATCGAAGATGCTTTAGTTAAAGGAAATACTTATGGAGTCCCTTCATCTAAGAAAGATTTCGCGGGAATAGTGTTGACCTTATCCAAATTTGAACATCCGGATTTAAATGGTTTCAATGATTCTGAAGTTTGTTTCAGAGTTCCCTTGGAATACCATGCGGGATTGATTGTGAAATCTGATAAACACGAACGCGTTCGCGAATTATTAGACCAGTATGCGGAGCGATTGGTGAGAGATTTTGCAACAGTGGCTGAACAAAAAGCGGTGAAGAAGTTGCATTGATTTTTTAGCAACGCAATGTTATTGATTTACTTTTTTAGCCACGAATTTCACGAATTACACGAAAATGGAGTTTATAATTCATTTAAATTTGTGTAAATCGTGAAATTCGTGTCAAAATAACAAACCATGAAAACCTACAACCAAAACAACTTTCACAAACACACTTTTTGCCTTTGGACGGAGGTTTCACTGTCTGATTTTGAAGTACAACAACCACAATTTAAAAGTAAATCGGGTAGCGAATATTATTTTACTGATGAAGGAGTTTACCGTATGAGTAATCATTGGGGACGAGCTACCAATTGTCGGTGGCGACTCGTGTCACAAGGAAATTATAAAAGTCAGCATACCAAAGTAGGTTTTGCAAAATGGACCGATTTTTATCCGAATGATGAAACTGCAAAATTGTTTTTTATTCAAGTTGATTTTGAACAAAAGTCAGTCGATTTTTATCATAAGGATATGCCTTTGTACGATGGCAAAGCTATTTTACGAAACGCTGCTGAAGCAGCCAAAACTATTAAAAACATTAAACAGGTTTTAAATGAAGAGGATTGGGCGAAGTATTTGGTGTATGAGGATTTGGAGGAGTTGAGGATGGAGATTGTGGAACAATTGGTTCATTCGAACCTGAATTTTAATGAAATTAAAAAAACATTCTATAGTATTTAAACATTAAGTAAAAAAGAATGATTAAGAAATTCATTAAGCCTTAATTTCTTATTGTTAAAAAAATTACTTCTCAAACATCCCAATCGTTCCACCCACCCAATCTTTGTCTTTGTTGAATTTAACTCCAATCATTTCACCGCGACTCATTCGCACTAAATTGGTTACCGGAATAGGGTCTTTGGCGTCTTTTGGCCAAACAAAAAGAATGCGAACTTCCGCTTTTACTTTTCCGTCAGGAGATTGTATGATGGGAATATAATGTACTTTTTTCTGAAGTATGTATAAATCTTTTTCCTTTACGGCTTCAATATCTCCTTTTTGAATATTAAAAATAACGCCGGTTCCCGAAAAGGAGAACAAAGGTTTGAGTACGTAATTTTCTAAATCGCTTGGTACTTCTTTTAATTCACTTAACAAGGTGGTTTCAATGAAGTACGGACCTTTTAAATAGGGGAGGATGAATTTACTGATTCGGAAAAACCAATTCGGATGGCCGGCCCATTCCACGTCAATATCGGATGAGAAATCAAAATTCAAATGTAAGTCGGTTCGCAAATCCAATTCATCAAAAATCACTCGGTTGTAGATGCGTTTGACTTGTATTTCAACACCTTTGTCATCCGTATAATATAATTTTTTACCTTTTTGAATCAGTTCAGTGACACAAACCACCGGGATTCCGATGTCGCGTCGGCAGTAATAAAAATCAATTTTGGTATTTTGTTTTTCCGGTTCGATTTCCAAAAGAATGACATTTTCTTTCGGGAAATTGTTGCAGATAACTTCTTCAATTAATTTCAAATAACTTTCATCATTTAATCCGCTAAAGAAGCAGGTAAGCTCCGAAAGAAACGGATTTAACTGATGAATTTTTTTAGATAACTGACTTTGAAAATTGAATAGGGAAGGGAAGCCTTGTACTTCAATTAGCTTCGGAATAACTTTTCCGTCTTCTTCACAAATCCCGAAATCGACTGCTAAAAAAGTGGTGTGATTATCTTCGTTTGGGACTTTTCTATTTAATTCTAAAGCTTTGTTTGTCAGTTCTTTAAAATTATCTTGTTGAATAAAAGAAATAACATCTTGACACCCGTCTAACAGCTGTTTTTTTAATTCTTCCGATAAAAAAAAAGGAGATTCACCGATACGAAAAGTAATTTTATGATTAAAATCAGCCGTGATTGAATCATTTAATTGTTGGTACTTTTCTTCAGTAAACTGACTATTAAATAAAGTTCTGTAGGAAGGAATCATTTGATTAGTTAGAAAGTATTTTTTTATGTTTTAACAAATCGTTGATTGCGATACGAAGGAAATTAGGAATAATGGTTTCGTTGGTTTTGTAGATTTTATCTTCTTCTACCAAATGTTCGAGCATTTTCATGTATTTTACTTTACCCTTCATGGCGATAACCTTGTCTCTAAAATCTTTATTTTTCAAATGAGCCAAGAAACTCAACGGGTCAGCCTCGGGATGAAATTGTACACCAAAAAATTCATTTGAAAAGCGTATCCCCATAATTGCCCGCTCATATTGCACATGATCTCTAATTTTTTCCAAAGCAATTATTTTGGCACCCATTTTTTTGAAATTTTTAAGATGGGGCTGAACCACCTGAAAATCTCTGCTGTCTATGCAATAAAACGGATTTTCTAAACCTTCAAAAATAGGTTCATTGATACCTTCATTTACTTTGTGAATGGTCATGACGCCAAAGGAGGTGTCTTTTCTTTTATTTATTTCGGCCAAACCAAAATGCTTACATGCCATTTGAAACGAATGACAAATAAATAAAACATGTTTTTTTGATATATTTTCTTTATTCCAATTCCAAAGAGCGTCAATTAATTCAAAATATTTAACATCCCAAATGCCGTCACCATCCAACGGGTCACCGGGTCCGCCGCTGGAAATATAAATATCAAATTTGTTAATATCCGGAATCTCTCTTTTTCCTCGTACATCAAACACTTGAAAAGTAACCAACTGATTAAAACGATTAATGATATCAAAAATACAACGCATTCCTTGGTTAGCTTCGCCGTTGTACATATCTAAAACCGCAATTTTAATAGGTCTGTTCATCTCTTTAACAATTTACTACTGCTAAATTAAACATTTTTTAATGAAATTATGGATTACTAAACAAAGGTTATTAAGATAACAATTAACAATAATTCGAATACTCAAATTTCAAATTCCAAAACTCAAATTCCAAATTCCAAATAGGGTAAAGTTAAATACCTTTGGTAAATTCACTCACAATAAAATCAACCACCTTTGTTAAATCTTTGGTTTCTTCAAAAACAGCTAATTGTTTAAAAGCTCCAGTTCCTTCGGCTAAAATAGTATGTGCATAATTGATTTCATTTCTGCTTCCTAATTCATCCACCACATCATCAATAAAATCTAATAATTCCAAAATCAGTTCTTTAGTAGGAACTTCTTTTTGCAAGCCAAAATCAATCATATTTCCTTGCACTCCATATCGAGCGGCACGGAATTTATTTTCTTTGATTAATGCCAATCGATAAATATTGAAGCTGGTATTTGCCATGTTTAACTTGTACAATTTAGCCACAACTGCCTGAATAATTGCAACAATACAAATAGTAGCATCCACGGTTAAACTCATATCGCAAATACGAAACTCAATCGTATTATAAAACGGATGCAAACGCAAATCCCACCATATTTTCTTCGGATTATCGATACAATTTGTTTTAACTAATGTATCTAAGAAATTGTCATACGATTGCACAGAATCAAAATACTCCGGTAAGCCTGTACGAGGAAATTTATCAAAAACCTTGGTTCGGAATGATTTGTAACCGGTATTTCTGCCTTCCCAGAAAGGGGAGTTGGTAGACAAAGCAAAAATATGTGGCAAAAAGTAACAAGCTTGGTTGATTAATTGCAGACCGATTTCTCGACTTTCAATACCCACGTGGCAATGCATCCCGAAAATTAAATTGGATCGAGCTGCATCTTGCAATTCATTTACAATGGTGTGATAACGAGGATCATCCGTAATGGGTTGATCTTGCCATTTTGAAAACGGATGTGTTCCCGAAGCTCCCACAACTAATCCTTGCGTGGCTGCTAATTCAACAATTTTTTTACGTAAAAAAATGATTTCCTGCCTTGCTTCGTGAATATTCTTGCAAATATTGGTTCCCACTTCCACAACCGATTGGTGCATTTCTGCTTTCACTTGCTCTTTGAGAAAAATTTTGGCTCCGTCAACAATTTTGGACATATGCGAACGCAAGTCACGCGTTTGTGGGTCAATAATCAAATATTCTTCTTCTACACCTAGGGTAAATAAAGGTACTTCTTTCTTCATAATCTATTTTTCAAACATTATTTTTCAAATGAACTACTGTTGTTAAAATCTTTTAGCGTCATTTACGGAGTCTTTCATAAAAGTTCCCCAAGTTAAATTCATTTGTCCTTCTTTGTGTTTTTTGGCATATTCTATCGCCATTTTTGCTGCTTCTTCAACTACCCATTCAAAGTTTTCTTTCCCAACAGAAGTTAACTCCGCGTCTGGTGCCGGATTGCCAAAATCAATCGCATACGGAATGCCGTCACGTACTGCAAATTCAACCGTATTGAAATCGTAACCTAAACCTTTACATAAACGAAGTGTAAAATCTTTAACTGTTGCCAATAATTTTTTATCTGCAGGAGGTCCATCCACTACATAACGCAAATGATGCGGGTTCCTAGGTTCATAAGGCATGATTCTAACAGCTTTTCCACCTAAACAATAAACGCGAAAATACTGATCGAATACAATTTCTTCTTGCAGTAACATTACTAGCTGGCCGGTTTCACGATGTACTTCCCAAAATTCATCTCTGCTTTCTAATCGATAAACATTTTTCCAACCGCCACCTGCATAAGGCTTCATATATGCCGGAAAACCGATGTAATTAAAAATGTTTTCCCAATCCATAGGATAGGCAAGATTTCTAAAAGATTTACTTGTAGTATCCGTTGGATGTTCTGCCGAAGGAAGTAAAACCGTATTTGGTAGTGGAACACCAAGCACATCCGCTAAACAGTTGTTGAAAAATTTATCATCGGCACTCCACCAAAATGGATTGTTAATTACCGCTGTACCCGTTAATGCTGCATTTTTTAGATACGCTCTGTAAAAAGGAACATCTTGTGAAATACGGTCAATAATAACTGCATATTCAGTTGATTTATTTTGAACCACTTTATCAATGGAAACTGCTTCAGCAATAATCCCTTTTTCATTTTTAGAATTCACACGTTCTATAAATGCTTGAGGAAAAGTATCCTCCATCCCAAATAAAATTCCGATTTTTTTCATAAGTAGTATTTTTTATTCAAATTATATTTTATTTACGTTTATATCATCAATTAAATTTGATTCTTGACAAATAATGGGGAAACATTTCTCTCCAAACAGGCCAATCATGTTTTTGATTTTGACGAATATCCAACCAGTGCGGTACATCGCGATGAGTTAAAATCCGACTCAATTTTAAATTAGCATCCAAACAAATATCCCAATTGGAAGTTCCTAAAACAATATCCATTCGCCATAATTCAGGATCATCTAATCCCTGCACAAAATCTTCCGGACTATTAAAAAACACATTGTCATCATGATAACCATCCATAAAACTTTTGATACTAAAAGCTCCACTCATAGCAAACATGTGACTAACATAACCTGGATGTCTGAAAGCAAAATTGGCTGCATGATACGCTCCAAAACTGCAACCCGCAACAGCCACTTTTCCGACAGGGGTATTGTTTTTAACTCGTTCTACAATTTCATGACAGAGCATTTTATCATACCACACATGATTTTGAATGCGGTGAACCGGATGAATTTTCTTGTTGTAAAAACTGTCTTTGTCATTGCTACCGGGACAAAAAATTTGAATTAATCCTTGTTCGATGTACCATTGAGCTGATTTAATTAATCCTTGGTCTTTATTTTCATGGTAGCTTCCCATGGATGTTGGAAACAAAATAACCGGGTAACCGGCATTACCAAAAACCAACATTTCTATTTCACGATTAAGGTTAGGGGAGTACCATTTAAAGTATTCTTCTTTCATTCTTAAATTAGTTTTAACAATAATACTAAAAATTTGCTAGTATTTCTCATAAAAATACGGTAGTTGCCGATTATTGCGATATAATCTTTTTAATTTAAGTATGATTAAAAATAAACTAAAAAAAGTCCGATATATAAGACTTCAGTAATTATTATTTCAAAAAAATGACCAATTTTAAAAAGACACAACAATTGAAATTGACTATTCTAATATATATGTCAGTATAATTTATATTTTTAAATCATATCTTAGTACCCGTTCATAATATTTTAACTGAAATGATTATAAAAAAATCACTTGTTATTTTTGGTATTCTACTATTGTATAGTTGCAAGACAAATAGCATAGATTCTATAAAAGAAACTGCAAGCAGCGAACTAGTGCAACCTAACGAGCCCTATTTCAAAGCTCAAGGAAACGAACCTTTTTGGAGCGTAGAAATTTCGGGAACTGACATACGTTTTAAAGGAATAGAAAAAGAGAATTATTTTAATGCTCCGCATGTTGAGCCAATTCGAGCGATGGATGCCAATGTCAAAAGGTACATCGCAACAACCGAAAAAGGAACCATTCAAATCACCATCTCACAAAATGAATGTATCGATCGTATGTCGGGTATCATTTATAATTATAATGTGGTAGTTGAATTAACTACTGGCAATGCCAACGAACCAATCATTCATAATGGCTGTGGAGCGTACAGCATCGATTATCGCTTGAACGATATTTGGGTTTTAGAAAAAATGGACGGAAAATCAATGGTAGAAAACTATTTTTTAAATAATTTGCCTATGCTGGAAATCAATTCAAAAATGGCAAACTTCACGGGCTTTGGCGGTTGTAATAGAATTAGAGGTTCCCTTTTTCAAGAAAACGAACTACTTCGTTTTACAAACTTATTAACTTCAAAAATGACTTGCGGTCCTACAAACAAGGAAGACCAGTTTTTGAAAGCCTTGCAAAGTTCAACCACTTATGAAATCAAGGACAATCGTTTGTACTTATCCAACCCGGATGGAATAAAAGTAGTTTTCAAAAAAGTGGACTAAACACTCGCTACGTTTTCGAATAACAATACCTGGTTTTTTAAACGGTCTATAAGCATGTTCATCATTCGCTTATTCAGATTGGATGAATTTTGAATGTAATCTAAATATTCATTTACTGTAAATAAGCCAATCACAATTCCTTTTAAGGAGTTTCTAAACTTGATGTCTTTTTGAATACAATTCTCAATAAACTGCAATTTTTTTTCCGTTGAATAACCGTAGAAATCGTTTTTGTGCTTGGAAATGTAATTTTTAAAGACCTCAATAAAAAGGTCGTTTTGCAATTTGAGAATCGGACGAATAATACTGTTTTGAAAACGTTCTTCAGCAGATGATTGCTCCGTTACAAGTCCTAAGGCTTCCCCTCTGTTTTCGGTAATGTAAATATCTCTCGTGCTCATTTTTTTCTTTTAAAATTATAAAAAAACCTCCGTTGAAAAACAGAGGCTAAAGTATAGTTATTAAGAAACGATTGTTAATTAGTTATCGTATCGGATGATTTAAAATATTTACGATCGATGTAAAAGGTACCGAAAGGTATAATTGATGCGGCACAAATCGCTAAGAATTTAGTCCAATCCCAATTTAATATGATTTTTAAATAGATTGCCCAAAAGATGTAAACAATGAATAAAAGTCCGTGAATCATGCCAATTACGCGAACATAAATAGGTTCGTCAATGACATACTTCATCGGCATGGCGAAGAAAATTAAAAGTAACAAAGAAATTCCTTCCAAAAACGCAACTTGCTTAAATGCCTTCATGTGCTATAACATTTGATAAATTGCAAATCCGTAGATAATAAACCTTAAAAATCGCAACAAAGCAAACACCAAAAAGTTTTTAAAGTTGAAATTTATCATTCCGGCAGCCATCGAAGCTATTGCAAAGGGTAGTGGAAGTAGAGCACCCACAGCGATTAAAAAACCACCCCATTTTCGCATATTAACTATATGCTTACTCATTTTCACTTCCATATAATTTTGAACTGAGGGTATCAAAAGTACTGCTTTCCCTGTGATGTAGGAAACAACACCGCCCAAGTATGATAAAATGGCAAGTATAGACAGGTATAGAATGGGATTGCTAGTGTTTTTTGTCCAAGCAATAAATATATCCGGCGGAATTAATCCTAAAATAGACTCGGATGAAAAAAACACAGAAAAAATAGCAAAATCACTGTAATTTTGGGTGAGAATAATCAATAAATCATTGATTTTTATTACCTCATAATTTACGTACAACAAAATACCCACAATAATGGCGGTAGGTAAGGCGGCTTTTTTTAAACCGTCTCCTATAAATGCGTAAAAACCGGTATAACTATAATACTGGTGCAATAATTTCCAACGGCTTTTTCTAATTCTTTCTCTTGACATTTGTTATAAATGTGTTTAAATTATACTCACATTTAACCAATTGCAGTTAAAATATGAAATCCAATTCTCATCATCAAACTGTATAAGTTCATTAATTGGAGGCGTAAAAGTACTAAATAACTCCTACAATCATAATATTGCATCCAAATCAAAACGGCATTTAAGTAAAATTTAACCTTTATTGAACCATACCTTAGCATTTAAATGAAGCTTTATAACTGCCAAACCTTTTTTTGTGTGTATTTTTGCAAAAATCAAAAAAACCATTCTTAAACACATGTCAAAAAAAGATATACTGAAAGAGTACGAAGAGAAAAAAAAGCTCTACAGTTATCAGTTGGGTGCAATCGACATTATTTTTGACCGTTTAGACAATGCACCGGAACAGCACCATTTACTGTATCAATTGCCTACCGGTGGAGGAAAAACAGTGATTTTTTCTGAAATCGTTAGACGATATTTGGAAAAACACGATAAAAAAGTGGTGATTTTAACCCATCGAATTGAGTTGTGCAAGCAAACGTCGAAAATGCTAAAAGGATTTGGCGTCAAGAACAAAATCATCAACAGTACCATTAAAGAATTGCCGGATCAAGAAGACTACAAATGTTTTGTTGCAATGGTTGAAACATTGAAAAACAGACTTTTAGATGAAAAATTAGAAATTGATAATGTAGGTTTGGTAATTATTGACGAAGCTCATTTCAATTCTTTTCGAAAAATGTTGAGCTCCTTTAAAAACTCATTTTTATTAGGAGTAACTGCAACTCCGCTAAGTTCGAATATCAAACTACCGATGTACGAAAATTACAACGAACTAATTGTAGGTGATTCCATTGCAACTTTAGTAGATAAGGGATACTTAGCTAAAGCTACTACTTATAGTTATGATGTAGGTTTAACCTCTTTAAAAATAGGCATTAACGGTGATTATACCGTGAAATCTTCCGATGAATTGTATACCAATTTGGCGATGCAAGAAAAATTAGTTCATTCCTACAAATACCATTCATTAGGAAAGAAGACATTGATATTTAACAATGGAATTAAGACTTCCTTAAATGTTTTGGATACTTTTAGACAAGCCGGATTTGGAATCAAGCATTTGGACAATACACATTCAACAGAAGAACGAAAGGAAATTTTGGAATGGTTTAAACACACACCAGATGCAATTTTGACCTCGGTTGGGATTTTGACTACCGGTTTTGACGAACCAACAGTAGAGACAATAATTTTGAATCGTGCAACTAAATCACTGACACTTTATTTACAAATGATTGGACGCGGTTCACGTAAACTTCCTGAGAAAGATAATTTTACAATTATTGATTTAGGAAATAATGCCGTTCGTTTCGGATTGTGGACAGATCCGGTGGATTGGCACCATATTTTTAAATATCCCGAGCAGTATTTGCAGAATTTACGCGATGATGTGGAAATTGAAAAATACTTTGTGTACAAAATGCCACCGGAAGTTCGTGCCAAATTTACCAAAACAGCTGATATTTCATTTGATGTAGAAAAAGAATACAAATACGCCATTGCACACATTTTACGTCCGAAAGTCATACTCGAAAAATCAATTGATCAACATGCAAATATGTGTTTAGAAAATGCGGATGCAATTGTTGAAGCTAAACAATTAGCCAAATTATTGAATGAGGATATTGAAAGTCGCATCAGACATTTTTGCAATTGTTTGAATAACGCAACCAAAAATTATAGAGATTGGCTGATAGAAGATTATAAAATTAAACTAATATTAGCCATTGGTAAGAAGCATCGGGAACAAGTGTTTGCGGCAGATGAGGAGTAAAATATTTTTTTTATTAAATTCGTTTGAGTGTTTAAATGGAATTAAAAGCCTGCTAGTTTGAGAAACCATGGAACTTATTTTAAGTTTATTGTTGAATCAGCTTCGAATGCAGCTCCAAATATAGCTCCTAATGAAAAATAAAATTATGGATTATTTAAAGAAAAATAAAGGCGGTTTAATTTTTATAAGTATTGTCTTTCTGGTCATTTCGTTTTTCTACATTAAAATACAGTTGAAATATAGTGAGATTAATAAAAATGGTATTCTTGGCATCGGCAAATTTGTTGAATTTAAAAGATATCCTAAGTCAAGAGATTATTTTTTTGAGTATTATAAAAATGGTAAAAAAATTAGAGATTTGATTACAAATCCACCAAATGCTTTTCATAAGAAGCTTGGAAGTTTTTTTGAAATTAAATATGTTGAAGAGTATGATAACATAATAGTTAATTACGATAAAGAAATCACAGACACAGTTGCAATTTTAAGTGCCGGGTTTTCAAGAGAAGATCTAGGAAATAATTAGTGCGGGTTTATTTGTCAATTGTATTGGTTATGATTTTGCACAAAATGATT
>NZ_JBILTE010000014.1:0-25403 GCF_044371705.1 Flavobacterium sp.
AACAGCGTCTTCTACTTTAGGTCCCCTGGGATCTGCATTAACTACTCCAGATAAATACATGAATGGTTTTAGAAATGACAGCGGTATTGCAGGTTCTTACTCCGTTGGATTTGGAGCTAGATATAAATTAGCATTATACCATGCTCTATTAATAGATTTCAGATACCAGCAATATTTTTCAGATTGGGTAGATGGTTTGAACCCCGATGGAAAAATATATACCGAAAATAAATCTAATGATACAATGGTATCACTAAGTTTCGGGTATGTCTATTACTTGAACTAACTCTTCCTTATTTTTTTACCTAAACGCTTGTTCGATATCCGCTAATAAATCATCGATATCTTCTACTCCTACACTAAGACGAACTAAATCGTCGGTAATCCCAATTTCTTTTCGTTTGTCAGCAGGAATCGATGCATGTGTCATCAATGCCGGATGATTGGCTAATGATTCAACACCTCCCAATGATTCTGCCAAAGTAAATACTTTTAACTTTTCTAAAAAGGAAATAGAATCTTCTTTTTTGGCTGATTTAAAGGTGAAGGAAACCATTCCTCCGAAACCGCCTAACATTTGTCGTTTAGCAATTTCATGAAATGGATGATCCGGTAATCCGGGATAAAACACCTGGTCAACCTCAGGATGATTACTTAAAAATTCGGCTACCTTCATTCCGTTTTCGCAATGTCTTTGCACCCGCAAATGAAGCGTTTTAATTCCTCGCAAAACCATATAACTGTCTTGAGGACCCAAAGTTCCGCCGGTTGCAAACTGAGCAAAATGTAATTTTTCGCCTAATTCCACATCTTTCACAATTAAAGCTCCTGCAATTACATCAGAATGACCGCCTAAATATTTCGTTGCTGAATGCATTACAATATCTGCTCCCAAATCCAAAGGTTTTTGAAGATACGGCGTTGCAAAAGTATTGTCTACCGCAAATAATAATTTTTTTGCAGTGGTGATTTTTGCAATAGCAGCGATATCTGCCAATTTCATTAATGGATTGGTTGGCGTTTCCACCCAAACTAATTTGGTGTTTTCATTGATTAAAGCTTGGAAAGCCTCCAAATTATTCATGTCTACAAAGTGGAATTTGATACCAAAATCCTGATAAATTCCGGTAAACATTCGATACGTTCCACCGTATAAATCGTCCATTGCAATCACCTCATCACCGGGTTTTAACAATTTTAAAACCGAATCTGTCGCTGCCAAACCAGAGGCAAATGCCAAACCTCGCACGCCGTTTTCGATACTAGCCAAAGCATCTTCCAATGCTTGACGCGTTGGATTGGCCGCACGACTATATTCATAATGATTGATTGGCACACCGGGACTTTTTTGTGCAAATGTGGATGTATTATAAACTGGAGGCATTACGGCTCCTGTTGAAGGATCATGGTGTTGTCCGCCATGAATAACTTTGGTATTGAATTTCATTGTTTACTGATTTGATGCAAAGATAGTAAGTTGCTCTTTTCTAATTTAATTTGACACTCACAAAGATTTGTGAAACTTCTTTTAAATAAGCTTTCGAATTTGCATCATTATCCCTAAATGCAAAGCTTCGTGGTAATAATTGAATGAAATTGCGTCCTCGATAGTTCGCATGGTAAAACCAACTTGAGAAGTAAATTCTTGGTAGTTTTTGAATGCTTGAGCATTATAATCCGTTTTTGTTTGATTGATTGTTTGAAAAAGATAGGAAAGAATTTCGTCCACTTCCGCTTGTGTGGCATCTTGTTCAGGTCTGGTACCTCGTTTGTATTTTTCAACAAACGAATCCGGAATATGCATTGACAAACCCGACAATTTATAGGTTAATATTTGTTGTACAACCACAATATGACCAATGTTCCAAATCAAATTATTTGAAAAACCTGATGGTGTTTTATTTAATTGTTCTAAAGTATAATCTTGTAAAAAAGAAGCCAGCACTTTTCTACTGGTTCGTGTAATATCAAAAGCCTGATGCATCGTTACATTTTTTGATAAAAATAAGCATTTTAAACGGCAAATGAATTTCCTTTGCAATTCAAAAAGCACCTACATGAAAAAGATATACTATCTCAAAACTTGTGATACTTGTATACGAATAATCAAATCGCTTCCTTCAACCGATAGGTTTGTATTTCAAGACATCAAGGAAGAACCAATTACTGTTAAACAATTGGAGGAAATGCATGCTTTATCAGGCAATTATGAACAGCTATTTGGCAAAAGAGCCAAATTGTATAAAGAAATGGGTTTAAAAGATGAAAAGCTCACCGAATCCGATTTCAAGCGATACATTTTAGAACATTATACTTTTTTAAATCGTCCAGTGATTGTCATTGCTAACAACATTTTTATTGGAAATAGTCCCAAAGTCGTTCAAGCTGCTATTGATTTTTTGAACAATGAATAAAAGAACTTGGGCACTTTTAGCAGCTACGATGGTATCTGTTATTTATGGCGTTACTTTTACTATCGCCAAAGATGTTATGCCTCAATATATTGAACCTTTTGGATTTATTGTACTTCGAGTAGGAGGTTCCGTCATTCTTTTTTGGATTGTATCTCTTTTTATCCCTAAAGAAAAAATTGATTTAGCCGATTTTCCACGAATTATTGCTGCCGCTCTTTTTGGTGTTGCATTAAATATGCTCACTTTTTTCAAAGGATTGAGCTATACTTCACCCATTATGGGAGCTGTTTTAATGGTGACCACACCCATGATTGTATTGATTCTCTCCGCTTTTATCATGCGGGAACGAATGAAAAAAAGAAAAGTTTTGGGAATTGTACTTGGTTTGGCAGGTACCATATCCTTAATTCTCTATGGAAAATCGATGATCAATGCTCCGAATGAAATGATAGGGAATTTACTCGTTTTTATCAACGCTGTTTCCTACGGATTTTACCTCATTTTGGTTAAAAAATTAATGGATAAATACAATGCCTTTACCTTTGTTAAGTGGATTTATACCTTTGGATTTATAATGGTTTTGCCATTTGGATGGAGTGAATTTGACGCCATCATTTGGGAAAATTTCACCCCGGATATTTGGTGGAAAGTTGTTTTTGTGGTGGTATTCTCCACTTTTTTAACCTACCTGCTCAATTTGGTTTCCATGCGTGAATTAAAACCAACCACCGTTGCAGTATTTATTTATCTGCAACCTCTATTTGCGACGATTTTTGCCATCAGTTTGGGTAAAGACGACCTTAGTTGGGTAAAAATAGGGTCGGCTGTTTTAATTTTTACCGGCGTTTATTTGGTAACACAGAAGAAAAATTAGTTTTCAATCTCAGTCTCAGTAAATCAGAAAACTGCGACTGAGACTGTAAACTTTTATTTATCTTTGAAGACATTTTTACAATTTTTATGATACAATCAATGACCGGTTTTGGGAAGGCCACTTTACAACTTTCCACCAAAAAAATTACTGTTGAAGTAAAATCGTTAAACAGCAAAGGTTTGGATTTGAATGTGCGAATGCCTTCTGTTTATCGTGAAATGGAATTGGGATTACGAAATGTAATCGCTCAAAAACTGGAACGTGGCAAAGTTGATTTCTCCATTTACATAGAAGTAACCGGCGAAGAAACTTCTTCAAAAATTAACGTGCCTATTGTGAAAGGATATATCAATCAAATGAAAGCTGTTATTCCAAATGCTGACGAAACCGAATTGATGAAAATGGCCGTTCGTATGCCCGATGCATTGAAAACAGAACGCGATGAAATTGATGAAAACGAATGGAATGAAATCATGAAAGTGGTTGAGGAAGCGTTGAAAAACATCGCTTCTTTCCGAATAGATGAAGGCAAATCATTGGAAAACGAATTCGTTTCCCGAATTGAAAATATTCGCACCTATATGAATCAAGCGGCAGGAATGGATACGGAGCGAATTGAAACGGTGAAAAACCGTTTGCGCACAGCTTTGGAGGAATTGGTTGCCAATGTTGATGAAAACCGTTTTGAACAAGAATTGATTTTCTATCTTGAAAAATATGACATTACCGAAGAACGCGTTCGTTTAGAAAATCATTTGAATTATTTTATCGAAACCATAGCCGGAACAGAAGCCAATGGAAGAAAGTTAGGTTTTATTACCCAAGAAATCGGTCGTGAAATCAATACGATGGGTTCTAAATCCAATCATTCAGAAATGCAAAAATTGGTCGTGATGATGAAGGATGAATTGGAGAAAATTAAGGAACAAGTTTTAAACGTTCTTTAAAATAAGGGAAAATAGAATCAAAAAAAAGGCGATCCCGAATACAATGAATAGAAGAAGATTAGTCGTATTCTTAATTTCATTAACTTTTACATCCTGTGGAAGTATAGTTAAAAACCTTGCTGGTTTTAAGAACCCCAAAGTGGAAAATAAGGAAGCATTAGAGGGCTATTTTAAGGGAGTTATGCCTCATGAAGACACGTACTATCTAGCTATTGAAAAAGTGGGTGATAGTGCTGCAATCTTCGATAATTTTTTTTATGTATTTAGTTCTGAAATGAAAATCTTTAGCAAAACAGGACAAAAATATTGTTATAAAGGTACAAGTGAATGCAGTGGTTCACAAATGACAAGTGCCTTTAATGAGTTTGAAGAAACATTTATTCCTTGTGTTGAAGATTCGATTGAAAATCTAAACGATGTAATTTCTAAATTAGTAGATAAGAATGGTAACAAACTTAATTTAACTGATTTACCGGAATCGGACTATTATATTTTTCAAAATTGGGATAAATATTCCAGTTCAAGAAAAAATCTGAAACAAGATTCTAATTGGATTTCTCAATTGAAAGAAAATTCTAAACTAAATGTTTCTATTGTATTTATAAATGGGGATTTATTAGATGAATGGGGACTAGAAAAGAACGGTAAACTGAAAACAAAATTTAGAAAAAATGACAAAGGCTTATCTTTTGATATTACTTTTGGGAAATTGCCTTTAAAACAATAAAAAACCTGAAATGAATTCAGACCAAACAAAAAAAGGAAAACTACTTGTCTTCTCCGCACCTTCCGGATCCGGAAAAACCACTATTGTAAGACATTTGCTAGCTCAACCCGACTTGAACTTGGAATTCTCCGTTTCTTGCACCACTCGTGAACCTAGAGGCGAAGAACAAAACGGTATTGATTACTACTTCATTTCATTACAGGAATTCAAAAACCATATCAAAGCAGAAGATTTCGTTGAATGGGAAGAAGTATACCGTGATAATTTTTACGGAACCTTGAAAAGTGAAGTCGAACGAATTTGGGCCAAAGGTAAAAACGTTATTTTTGACATTGATGTAGCAGGTGGATTGCGAATAAAATCGAAGTTTAAACAAGAAACATTAGCGGTTTTTGTGAAACCCCCAAGCATCGACGAATTAAAAATTCGTTTAAAAAAACGTTCCACAGAAAGTGACGAAAAAATCAATATGCGAATAGCCAAAGCATCAGTGGAATTGGCAACTGCACCCCAATTTGATACAATCATTAAAAATTATGATTTGGATGTGGCGAAAGCGGAAGCGTATGAATTGGTGAAGGAGTTTGTTAGTCGATAGTCTTTAGTGAAAAGTCCTTAGTCCTCAGTGAATAGTCCTTAGTGAAGTACATTATAAATTATTAATATTAAAAAACATAATTATGGCAGCTGTAAATTCCTATAAAGATTTACTAATTTGGCAAAAAGGTATAAGAATTGTCATTTTAGTGTATAAACTGGTTAAAAATTTTCCTGAAGATGAACGTTTTGCTTTAACAAGCCAGTTAAAAAGAGCAGCTGTTTCAATTCCTTCAAATATTGCTGAAGGTTTCGGAAGAAATACCGATAAATCATTCAGTTATTTTCTTGATATTGCTAAAGGCTCATTAAACGAAATTGAAACGCAACTCATTATTTCCAAAGAATTAGATTTTGTTAAAGATGAAAATTTATTTGATGAACTAATGCTACTGATTCAAGAAGAATCAAAAATGATTTATTCCTTTTCAAAAACCCTCAAAAACTAAGGACTAAGGACTATTCACTAAGGACTAAACCATGAAAATCGGTCTCTATTTCGGCACCTTCAATCCTATTCATGTGGGGCATTTAATCATTGCCAATCACATGGTGGAATATTCCGATTTAGATCAAGTTTGGATGGTTGTGACACCACACAATCCACACAAACAAAAAAGTACACTTCTGGATGATTATCATCGGTTGGAAATGGTGCATTTAGCCACCAAGGATTATCCTAAAATCAAACCTTCTGACATTGAATTCAAATTACCACAACCCAATTATACAATAAATACGTTGGCTCATTTACAAGAGAAATATCCAACTTATGAATTTGCGTTGATTATGGGTGAAGACAATCTGAACTCGCTTCATAAATGGAAAAACTACGAAGTGATTCTGCAAAACCATGCCATTTTTGTCTATCCTCGATTGAATTCCGGCGTGATTGACGAACAATTTATCAACCATCCAAAAATTCATCGGGTAGGAGCTCCCGTGATTGAATTATCCTCGACTTTTATACGCGAAAGCATCAAAAAAGGCAAAAACGTAAGAGCCCTTTTACCGGAACATGTGTGGGCTTTTTTAGATCATAATTTGTTTTATAGGAAGTAAAATTTAAATGATTTTCTATGAAAAAAATAAAAAAAGAAATAAAGACATCAAGTCAGATTGAATCTATTGATTTCAAAAAAGAAATAGAAAACGCAATCACAGCTGCGGAGTTAAAAAAAAGAACGACTACTTTTATTAAAACTTTAAAATGGGAAAAATGAATTTTAAAGGTTCATTCTTGTTAATTATTTTTCTTTTTTCATCCCAAGCAATTTGCCAAGAAAAAAAATTAGAAACAATCAAATTCAAAGTTGAAGAATCAAAAAACAATCCATTACCTGGTGTCTCCATTTATGTTAAAGGAACTTTAATCGAAACCTCGACCGATTTTGAAGGTGAAGCATTTTTAGATTTACACAACAATAATCAAACCATCCTTTTAAGCTTTCTTGGACCACAATTTTCATTTAAACTTAAAAACAATGTTGATTTTGTCTACATAGACCTTGCTAGCAGACGGGTTAGTTACTTCAAAAACGGGGAAAAAATAAAAACGAAGAAACTAATGTCAGATAGTTTTTAATTAACCACTCTTAACACTCCTTTACCACTTGTCCCTTGAATCGTTTTGTAACTTTGTAACCGTTTAAGTAGTAACCCTTTTAAACTCTTAAACATTTAACCTCTTAAACTATCATACAATGACAAACTTCGAATTATACAACCCCACCCATTACATTTTTGGAAAAGGTCAAATCTCTAAATTATCCGATCTAATTCCCGCAAAGAGTAAAATTTTATTGGCTTATGGAGGCGGAAGTATTTTTAAAAATGGCATTTACGACCAAGTAAAAACAGCCCTTGCAGGTTTTGAAATAGTGGAATTTGGTGGAATTGAACCCAATCCTCGTTTTGAAACACTAATGAAAGCGGTAGTCATTGTTCGTGAACAAAAAATCGATTTTATTCTTGCTGTTGGTGGTGGAAGTGTGATTGACGGTGTTAAATTCATTTCCGGTGCTGTAAATTATAAAGGAGAAGAAGCCGATATTTTAAGAAAAAAGATGTTATTCAAAGATGTTTCGAAAGTGATTCCGTTTGGAACGGTTTTAACTTTGCCGGCAACGGGTAGTGAAATGAATTCGGGTGCGGTGGTAACGATTGAAGCAACGCAGGAAAAATTAACCTTAGGCGGAAGTGCTTTATTTCCGAAATTTTCTATTTGTGATCCAACGGTTGTGGCTTCTTTACCAAAGAGACAATTGGAAAATGGTGTAGTTGATGCTTTTACGCATGTTATGGAACAATACCTAACGTATCCACACGATGCGTTATTACAAGACCGTATTTCAGAAAGTATCTTGCAAACATTGATTGAAATTGGTCCCGATGTCGTTAAAAATCCTTCGGATTATAAATTGGCTTCCAATTTTATGTGGTGTGCCACGATGGCGTTGAACGGATTGATTCAGAAAGGCGTGCCGAGTGATTGGGCAACCCATATGATCGGACACGAACTAACGGCTTTGTACGAAATTGATCATGCGAGAACATTAGCGATTATCGGACCGAACTTATACAAAGTAATGTTTGAAACCAAAAAAGAAAAATTAGCTCAATATGGCGAACGTGTTTGGAACGTTGAAGGCAATTCTGTTGAAGAAAAAGCTGAAAAAGCAATTCGAAAAACCGCTGATTTTCTTCATTTAATGGGAATGGATACCAAACTCTCCCATTTCACATCCGACTATGAAAAAACCGCCGATTTTATTGTGAATCGTTTTGAAGAACGCGGTTGGAAAGCCTTGGGTGAAAAACAGAATATCACGTTGGAGAAAGTACGAGCAATTGTTGAGATGAGTTACTAAGGTTCTAATGTACAAAGGCACTAAGGTTAAAAAGATGTACCACATCTTTCAACGTTTCGTGATAGCATGAAAATCAAAAGGCGTTCCTGAATGTATTTCGGGAACGCCTTTTTTCAAAACATCAAAACAAAATTTAACTAACTCTAACTTGTTTTTGTATAAATTAACAAAGTTTCTAACGAAGTATTTTTTTGTTTATTGCTTTGATTTTCATTATTTTATGAATTTTACCAAATTTTAACCCTTTTGTCATCTTCCAGATACATTCCATCTCCCGGTTTAATGTCAAATGCTTGATAAAAAGCATCAACGTTTTGTAAAGGCACATAGGCTCGGTATTGACCAGGTGAATGGGAATCTGTTTTAATTAGGTTTTTAATTGCTTCTTCGCGAGCTTTGCTTCTCCATATCGTTGCCCATGAAATAAAGAAACGTTGTTCGGGAGTAAATCCGTCAATTAAATCGGGTCTGCCGGTTTGTTTCAAATGAATTTGTAAACCGTCATAGGCGGCATTAACACCACCTAAATCACCAATATTTTCTCCCAAGGTAAATTTACCATCCACAAAAATTCCGGGTAGTGGTTCCAATTGACTGTATTGATCAGCCAATGAACCTCCTAATTGGGTAAATTGTTTCAAATCTTCGTCACTCCACCAGTTGACCAAGTTTCCATCGGCGTTGTAACGCGAACCGCTGTCGTCAAACCCGTGCGAAATTTCGTGACCTATAACGGCTCCAATTCCACCATAATTCACCGCTACATCAGCTTTGTAATCATAAAAAGGTGGTTGTAAAATAGCTGCAGGGAACACAATCTCATTAAATGAAGGGTTGTAATACGCATTGACGGTTTGTGGTGACATTCCCCATTCGGTTTTATCTACAGGTTTGTTGATTTTCGCAAAATTTTCTGCATTTCTCCATTTTGAAACACTTTTCATATTGTCAAAATAGGTTCCTCCTTCTTTTGGACCCACAATCGTTACGCCGGAATAGTCTTTCCATTTATCAGGATACCCAATTTTAACGGTGAATTTTTTTAATTTCGTAATGGCATTCGCTTTGGTGGAGAGAGCCATCCATGGCAAATTATTAATGCGGTTTTCATAAGCTAAAAATACGTTGGTAATCATTTTTTGAGCACTTACTTTTGCTTCCGGTGGGAACATTTTTTCAACATATATTTTACCTAACGCTTCGCCAAAAGATCCATTAACCGTTTGTAAAGCACGTTCGTTTCTTGGTCGCTGTTTGATGGCTCCGGTTAAGGTTTTGCCGTAAAATTCCCAGTTGGCATTTTCAATTTCTGTAGATAATGTTCCTGCAGAACGGTTTAACAAGGTCCAACGCATATAGGCTTTCCAATCTTCTACTTTGTTTTCATTAAAAATTGTTTCCAAAGCGTTCATGTATCGCGGTTGTGAAACAATCAATGTGTCGACTTTTGGCAAACCGACACTTGCAAGATAACCATCCCAATTAATGGTTGGAGTCAATTTTTGCAAATCCGCTACCGTCATGGGGTTATACGTTTTTCTTCGGTCTCTTCGTTCCACACGGTCTAAACGCGGTTTTGCCATGGCAATTTCCAAGGCTAAAATTTTCTCTGCATTTGCTTTAGCAACTTCCGGTTTTTCACCTAAATATTGCAGCATACGAGTTACGTGAGCTAAGTATTTTTCTCTCTTTTCTCTACTATCCTTATCGTCTGAAACATAATAATCTCGGTCGGGCAAACCTAAACTTCCCAAACCAACATTTACTACATTTCTGTTACTGTTTTTAGCGTCTGTGCCCACACCCACTCCAAAAAAGCCAATGCCTCCTTGGTTTTCCATTTCAATCATTAATTTTTCTAAATCCTTTGCACTTTTAACGGAATTGATTTTCTTCAAATACGGTTTTAAAGGATTGATTCCATTTTTATCTCGGGTAACCGTATCCAAAATCGTACGTTACAAGTTCAAGGCTTTTCCTTGATCAGAAGTTGCAGTATATGACGGATTGTTTAGTGCTTCTTTCAAAATCAACATCATGTCTTTGTCGGTTTTTTCACGAAGCTCATCAAAACTTCCCCAGCGTGTTCTGTCAGCAGGAATTTCGTTTGTATCTAACCATGTTCCGTTGACAAATCGAAAAAAATTATCGCTCGGTTTCACGGTTTTATCCATGTATTCTAAGTTAATTCCGTGGACCTCTTTTTTAACTTCTTGAGCGAATAAACTGGGTAAGCATCCCATCGCCATTAAAAAAACTAATGCTTTTTGACTAAGTATTTTATTCATGTTCCTTGTTTTTGGTATTTTTAAATTTAGCTAGTAAACAAATATATCGAGTTTTAAAATGTGGTATTGCTAAATTATGTTAAAATATCGCCAATTATAAATTGTTCAGTAGTACAAATAGATTTGAAAAAGAGTGTCTTTTGTACCTTTGTCAAAAAATTTAAAATGCTACAATTTATCAAAAGAAATCGAACTTTATTTTTAGTTTTCTTGATCTTTTCGGTCGTTTTTGTGTCCATTTCGTACACGCTTTTAAAACCTAAAAAATCGTTACCCATCTATAATCCGTCCATGGTAAACCCGGAAATGGTTGACAGTACTGTTCAGCACATCAGTAAATACCATACCATTGCTGATTTTTCCTTTACGAATCAAAACGGACAAACAATCACACAGAAAGATTACGAAGGAAAAATTTATGTAGCTGATTTTTTCTTTACCACTTGTCCGACTATTTGCCCGATTATGCAAGACAATATGCTTGAAATTCAAAAGGCATTTAAAGATAGTTCCAACGTTTTATTGCTTTCGCACACCGTAATGCCTCATATCGACAGTGTTTCGGTGTTAAAAAAATATGCGTTGGAAAAAGGAGTAATCGACTCTAAGTGGAATTTGGTTACCGGAGATAAAAAAGAAATTTTTTACATCGCACGAAAATCCTACTTAGCTGTAAAAACAGAAACAGAAGGTGAATTATACGACATGGTTCATACCGAAAACTTCATTTTGGTGGATGAACAAAAAAGAGTACGCGGCTTTTATGACGGCACAAATAAAGAAGAAATCGCTCGATTAATAGGTGATATTCAATTTCTTTTGGATTCAAAAAAATAATCACAAAACATGCGTACTAACAGTTGTGAGTAATTAAAAAAACGTACTTTTGTATTTAAATTAATTCTAAATAAGCATTGCAAACTACCGTTGACCAACTCAAAAAAGGCGAAAAAGGCATTATCATTACTTTTAATTTGGACACTATTCCTTTAAAATTGATTGAAATGGGTTGTATGGAAGGACATGTAATTGAATTGATTCAAACCGCACCTTTGGGTGACCCTCTTTATTTAGATATGAATGGTACTCATTTAGCCATTCGCAAGGAAATGGCTCGTGAAATTGTTGTAGAAATAATTCAAAATTAATTGCAACAAGGTCATGAAAGAAAATCCCATTAAAGTTGCACTTATTGGTAATCCTAATACGGGAAAAACATCGTTGTTTAATCAACTCACCGGCTTAAATCAGCAGGTGGGCAACTATCCGGGAATTACTGTTGAACGAAAAGTAGGAAGTTGTTCGTTACCAAATAACAACAAAGCAGTGATTCTCGATTTACCCGGAACGTATAGTCTCAATGCAAATTCGTTGGATGAAAATCTGGTCATAGAATTATTATTGAATAAAAACGACCAAGATTACCCCGACGTTGCAATAGTGGTTACTGAGGTTGAAAATTTAAAACGAAACCTCCTGCTTTTTACACAAATCAAAGATTTAGAAATTCCCACCATTTTGGTTATTAACATGGCCGATCAAATGGAACGTAAAGGCATTTCGTTAGATATTCCAAAATTAGAAGCTGTTTTAAAAACCAAAATCGCTTTAATTAGTTCCCGTAAAGCAAAGGGAATCAGTGAATTAAAAGATTTGATAGTCAACTTCAAACAATTATCTACCGAAGCTTGTTTAAATGCCTCAGAAATTGACAAAGACTATTTTGAAAGTTTACGCCGGATTTATCCGAATCAACAGCAATACAAATTGTGGTTGGTGATTTCGCAGGATGTAAATTTTGGTTCCATAAATAAATCTGTTTTACAAAACAATTCGTTTTCCAAACCTGATTCAGAATTAAAACGTTTGCAACATAAAGAAACGGTCAAACGCTACCAATTTATCAATGATTTATTGAAAGTTGCCAAAAAAGTAGATGTATCAAAAGCTCGCGATTTACGCAGTCGTTTAGACAAAATACTGACACATAAAATTTGGGGATATGTCATTTTCTTTGGCGTATTGCTGTTGATATTTCAGTCGGTCTTTGATTGGTCGAGTCTGCCGATGAACTTTATCGACGAGCAATTTGCCTCATTTAGTTCTTGGACGGCAAGAAATTTTCCTGCGGGAAAACTAACCGATTTGATCGCTCAAGGAATCATACCGGGAATTGGTGGTGTGCTCATTTTCATTCCGCAAATTGCCTTTCTTTTTCTTTTTATTTCCTTGTTGGAAGAAAGCGGTTATATGAGTCGCGTAGTGTTTTTAATGGACAAAGGCATGCGTCGTTATGGATTGAGCGGAAAAAGTGTGGTTCCTTTAATATCAGGCACTGCTTGTGCCATTCCGGCTATTATGGCAACCCGAAACATCGAAAACTGGAAAGAACGTTTGATTACTATTTTAGTAACGCCATTTACTACTTGTTCGGCACGAATTCCGGTTTATACCATTCTTATTTCAATCATCATTCCCGATCAACGCGTGTTAGGATTTTTAAATCTACAAGGACTAACTTTAATGGTTTTGTATGCACTTGGATTTTTAATGGCTATTGTTTCAGCGATGATTTTAAACAAAATTTTACAGTTCAAAAGCAAAAGCTATTTTGTAGTTGAAATGCCCAATTACAAAATTCCCTATTACAAAAATGTGGGCTTAAATGTGTTGGAAAAAACAAAAACGTTTGTTTTTGGAGCAGGAAAAATAATTGTTTCACTTTCTATTGTATTATGGTTTATGGCCTCTTATGGTCCGACTGATAATTTTAAAAATGCAGAAACAATCATTCGAACCGAAGCAAAAAATTCACTTACTGCTGATCAATTAGAGGATAAAATCGCGTCGTTTAAACTAGAAAACTCATACATCGGCATTCTCGGAAAATCAATTGAACCTGCCATCGCTCCTTTGGGTTACGATTGGAAAATTGGCATCGGAATTGTTGCCTCATTTGCCGCTAGAGAAGTATTTGTGGGAACTATGGCCACGATTTATAGCGTGGGAAGTCATGAAGAAGAAGTCAATACAATTAAGCAACGTATGCGGGCTGAAGTACATCCGGATACTGGGCAACCCATTTATACTTTTGCTTCCGGAATTTCCTTATTACTTTTTTATGCGTTTGCCATGCAATGCATGAGCACACTCGCCATTGTAAAAAAAGAAACTAATTCTTGGAAATGGCCTATTATTCAACTTTTTGTCATGAGTGGTTTTGCCTATTTAGTGGCATTGTTGGCTTTTCAGATACTATAGTAGATTACTTTTCCTTTTTACTTTAATTTAAGTTAATTCCACTTGACTTCAAGTCAAAGTAAAATATAATTAAAATTATGTGTCTTTAAGATCGAAGTGGTCTTTGATCAAATTATGGACTACTTAAATGTAAATTATAATAATTATGTATTCAAGATAGTCAAATATAATTGGACAATTTTCATACTATACTCGCATCATGGTGTGGACTTATGAACAGTTCTATAAATAGCAATTCTAGTACTTGATGGGCTTCAAACTTTAAAAGCAAGGATATAACCTGCCTAATATATTTTTGCCTTTCATTTTGAAGTTCTCGTATTCAAAAAAAATTGCAACCGTAAATTTTTCGCTATCAAACGTTTAAAAATTAGTTGAAATTTTATTATTTATAATTTGTCTAAATAAAAAATAGCATCTATTTTTGCAATGTAGAATTAATCTAAATAAAAATGCAGAAATATTTGACCCTTTTTTTAACTTGTAGCATCGCAATCTTAAATGCTCAAACGAACAATCAAAAACCGCAGGACACCATCCAATTAAAAGAGGTTGTTCTTGAACCCAAAAAAAATAGTCCGGAACGAATGGCCGAAATAAAAGACAACGTTTTATTTTCTGGTAAAAAAAATGAAGTTATAAAGCTATCAAACATTAACGGGAACTTTACCACCAATAATGCCAGAGAAATTTTTTCGAGAATTCCCGGGGCTACCATTTGGGAAAACGATGGTTCAGGTATTCAAATTAATGTGGCAGTTAGAGGTTTAAGTCCAAATAGAAGTTGGGAATTAAATACTCGTCAAAATGGATACGACATTTCTTCGGATGTTTTTGGTTACCCGGAAGCCTATTACAATCCACCCTTAGAAGCTGTTGAAACGATTGAATTGGTTCGTGGCGGTGCTTCTTTACAATTTGGACCCCAATTTGGCGGGATGTTGAATTATGTATTGAAAAGAGAAACGAAAAAGAAATTTTCTTTTGAAACACAAAATACTGTGGGAAGCTATGGTTTAATGAGCAGCTACAACGCCATTGGTGGTAATTATAAAAAGTTTTCCTATTACGTTTATAACCATTCGAGAAGTGCAGATGGTTGGAGAGAAAACAGCGAATACAGCGTTAGAAATACCCATGCTTTTGTTGAATATCGCTTTACTGATCAAACGAAATTATCAGCAGAATACACCAATATGGATTATCAAATGCAACAATCCGGGGGTTTAACCGATGAACAATTCAATAGTAACTCTCGACAATCTTTGCGAGAACGAAATTGGTTTGGCACACCTTGGAATGTGTTTTCAATAAACTTTGATACGAAAGTAAGTAACAACTTTTCTTCAAACACCAAACTTTTTGGACTTGTTGGCGAACGAAACAGTGTAGGTTTTACTGCAACTCCAAACATTGAAGATGCTATCAATCCTGCAACAAATGACTATGCCAACCGAAGAGTTGACCGCGATTATTATCAAAACTTTGGATTGGAAAACCGAAATATCTATAAATACAAACTAGGAAAAATTGACAACAATCTTGCAGTTGGCGTGCGTTTATACAAAGCAAATACCCAACGAGTACAAGATGGTAAAGGAACAACCGGTTCTGATTTTGATTTATCTATTGAAGGACAGTTTGCTCGCGATTTAGATTTTACAACAGAAAACATTGCTCTTTTTGCTGAAAATCAATTTAAAGTTTCGGAAAAATTCAGTGTTACGCCTGGAGTTCGTTATGAATATATTAAAAATACGGGTGAAGGAAGATTTGGCACTAGTGGTGGCAATGATATAGCATTTCCAGAGGAAACCATTGCACGAAGTGTCCCATTATTTGGATTAGGATTGGAGTACAAGTTTAGAACTACCAATATATATGCAAATATTACGCAAGCGTATCGACCCGTATTATTCTCTGATTTAACGCCCCCTGCAGTAACAGATGTTATTGATCCGAACCTTGCCGATGCAAGTGGGTTTAATGCTGATTTAGGATTCAGAGGAACATTTAAAAACTACTTAAACTTTGATTTTAGCTTATTTTATTTGAGTTATACTAACAGAATTGGTGGCGTTCGACAATTCATCAATAATGACCCCACCCAAGGAACGTTTTTATATAGAACAAATCTGGGAGAAATCGTAAATAAAGGAATTGAAGGCTTTTTTAATCTAAATATAACTCGTTTGTTTGAAGTTGAAAAGCCTTATGGTAATCTAGACTTATTTACATCCATAAGTTTTATTGACAGTCGCTATACCGATTTTAGCATTTTTTCTGCGTCCGGAACAGCACCAAATGTTACGATCACTGAAACCAACCTTTTAGGCAATAGAGTTGAAAACGCACCAAGATATATTCACAATTTTGGACTTTCTTGGGGGAATAACAATTTATCTGCTACGATGCAATATAGAATGTCGGGAAGGATTTTTACAGATGCAAACAACACTGCAACTCCTTCTGCCAATGGTGTAACAGGACTTTTGGACGGATATGGTGTTTTCGATTTATCGTCTGAATATAAATTTATGAAAAACTTCAATATACGTGCGGGAATAAACAACTTATTAAGTGAAGAATATGCTACTAGAAGAGCAGGTGGTTATCCCGGACCCGGAATTATTCCCGGGGAAGGCAGAACATTTTATATTTCGATAGGTGCTAAACTTTAACAAATAAAAGGTTTTCATTCAATTGAAAACCTTTTACTTTTACGCTATGATACAGAATGTTATTGTATATGTTTTAGTTATTGCTGCTGCGTTTTTTTTATTGAAACCTCTTTTCAAAAGGAAAAAATCAAAAAAAAACTGCGGCGATACTGATTGTGGTTGTCATTAACCCAAAGCCACATCTAATGTCATCATGATCACAAATCCGCCTATAAATCCTAAAGTGGCAATGTCGGTATTATTGGCTTGCTGAGTTTCCGGAATCACCTCTTCAACCACTACAAATATCATTGCACCGGCTGCAAATGCCAATGCATAGGGCAAAATAGGCGTGAAAAACGTAACTGCTACGGCTCCAATAACTCCGGCAATTGGTTCTACCAACGCAGAGGATTGTCCGTACAAAAAACTCTTTTTTCTACTCATTCCCATTCTCCGTAAAGGCATAGAAACAGCAATCCCTTCCGGAAAATTTTGAATCCCGATTCCAATAGCCAATATTGCAGCTCCGGCAATGGAAGCTTCGGGAACTCCAGCGGCAACACCACCAAATAAAACCCCAACAGCTAATCCTTCAGGTATATTATGTAACGTAATTGCCAAAACTAAAAGTGTGGTTTTTTGCCAAGGTGTTTTGACTCCTTCGGTTTCTTTGAAATTGATATGTAAATGAGGTAATATTTTGTCCAATCCAAATAAGAAAAAAGCCCCTAAAATAAATCCACAAGCAGCAGGAAAAACCTTTTCAAAACCTTCACCTTCCGACATTTCAATGGCCGGTGCCAATAAACTCCAGTAACTTGCAGCAACCATTACACCTCCGGTGAAACCCAGCATTCCATCCAGAGCCAAACGATTCATGGTCTTAAAAAAGAAAACAACAGATGCTCCCAAAGCGGTTAAAAACCAAGTAAACAACGTGGCATACAATGCTGCTAATACAGGGTCAATACTTTCTAAATAAGCTACAATTGAATCAAACATGTTCAACTAATTTTACAAACAGATTACTGGCTATTTTATGAGAAATTAAAATTTCATTTTGATTAATGACTATTGTCAGTGATAAATCAAAAAGCTCTTTGTTCACAACCTCAATCTCTGACCCCAGCGAAATATGTTGTTTATCAAGGTATTGCAAGAAACTCGGCGAACTATCTTTAACTCCCAAACAAATAACTTTTGTGTGCAACGGAACATCCGAAAGCAACTGTTTTTCAACTTTGATAATTTGCCCGTTTCGGTCCGGAATGGGATCACCATGTGGATCTTCTTTAGGGAAACCTAAAAACTCTTCCAATCGATTGATTAATTTCTCCGAATGAATGTGTTCCAATTCTTCTGCAACATCATGCACCTCATCCCAAGTGAAATCTAATTTTTCAACCAAAAAAACTTCCCATAACCGATGCTTTCGCACAATCATTTTCGCGGCTTTCAGTCCTTTAGGGGTTAAGTTTACACCTTGGTATTTTTGATAAATTACCAATTCTTTATCTGCTAGCTTTTTAACCATATCCGTGACCGAAGAAGCTTTACTTTCGATCATTTTTGCAATGGCATTTGTATTAATCCCTTTAGGAGAAACCAGGGATAAATGATAAATTACTTTTAAATAGTTTTCTTCAGAGTAGGTCATGCTTTGTCGCTACAAAATAAATTTCAAAACAAATATAAGATATATTATTTTATTTGTGTAAAATAATTGTTAGTTTTGTCTAAAAATTATTTTTCTCTATGAAAAAAATTATTCTGCCTTTTCTTTTAGCATTCTTTTTTAGCTCAATTGCTCAAGAAAAAGGGTTGGTTGTAGGTCACATTTTAGCAGATGGCCAACCCGTTCCCTTTGTGAGTGTTGTTTTGAAAAACTCGACAACCGGATCAACTTCCGATGAAAACGGAAACTTTTCGATCAATGTTCCCGCAGGAAAGCAAACAATAATTGTTCAAGCGATTGGTTTTAAAACACAGGAGAAAAATATAAATGTCCCGGAAAACGGCAAGATACATTTAGATTTTAATCTGGAAGAAAGTGTTTTTGGATTAAACCAAGTCGTAGTTTCTGCCACCAGAGGCTTGCAAAAAAGAACCGAAGCACCGGTGATTGTAACGGTTACCAACTCCGAAGTGTTACAAAAATCGCAAGCCATTAGTTTGTCTGAAGGTTTGAGTTTTCAACCGGGATTGCGAATGGAAACCAATTGTCAGAATTGCGGATTTTCGCAAGTTCGAATGAATGGTTTAGATGGAGCTTATTCACAAATTTTGATGGATAGTCGTCCAATTTTTTCAGCATTAAACGGTGTTTATGGCTTAGATCAGATTCCAACCAATATGATTGAACGTATTGAGGTAGTTCGTGGTGGCGGGTCCTCTTTATATGGCTCCAATGCCATTGCCGGAACCATTAATATTATTACAAAAGACCCGATTGCTGATTCGTTTGAAATTAATACGCACTATGGTTTAATTGGTGGAACTTCCCCCGACAAAGCTATTACTTTAAACGGAACTGTTTTAAGCGACGATTTAAATTTAGGTATGCAAATTTTTGGAATGCTTCGAGACCGGACACAATTTGATGCGAATGATGATAATTTCACCGAAGTTCCTTTGATGGAAAATCAAACATTTGGATTTAAAACGTTTTACCGTCCCTTTGTTCGAAGTAAAATAACTGCAGAATTTCATACCATCAATGAATTTAGAAGAGGTGGCGAAAATTACTTTGATAGGCAACCTTTTGAAGCGTATACGACTGAACAAATTACATCAAAAATGACTGGGGGCGGCTTAACTTATGAAAGCTATTCGGAAAATGAAAAAAACAAATATGCCTTCTATTTCAACACGCAACAATCAAAAAATGATAACTTTTACGGAGGAAGAATTGATGATGAGTTGGGCAACATCAATAACGAAGAAAGCTTAAGAGGCTTTGGAAATACGGAGGTTAAAACATGGATTGGGGGCGGACAATATATTCGCAAACAAGATACTTTTTTAAATGGAACAGGCACATTAACCGTTGGTTCTGAATACAAAAAGGAAATCATGACCGATGCAAAACCGGGGTACAATGCTTTTGTCAATCAAACCTTGGATATTTTAGGAATTTATGCTCAGGAGGAATGGAAAGTCAATGAAAAATTGAAAGTATTAGCTGGTTTGCGTGCCGATTTTCACAATGCAGCAGACGAAGCAGTCATTTTTAATCCACGTTTAAATATTTTATACAATCTGAAAGAAAATTTACAATGGCGAAACAGTTACGCCAAAGGATTCAGAGCTCCGCAAGTCTTTTCGGAAGATATTCACGCCAGAATTGCGGCAGGCGAAGTGGCTCTGGTTGAGCTGGCCGATAATTTGGTTTCGGAAACTTCGCATTCGTTTTTAACATCATTAGATTGGAATAAAGTTTTACCTAATTCAGAAGCGGGTTTGACCTTTGAAGCATTTTATACACGATTGAACGATCCATTTGTTTTGGAACAGATTTCGGAAACCATTTGGGAAAAAAGAAACGGAAAAGGAGCTGATGTTTTTGGAATAAATTTAGAAGCAAAATATGCACCGGGTCAGAAATGGCAGATTCAAGGTGGAGCTACGCTTCAAAAAGCATTATATGACGAAGCTGTTCAATGGACAGAAAATAGCGTAAACACAAATCAGAATTTTTTCCGTTCACCAAATGTTTACGGAAATTTGATGACTACTTTTTCTCCTAAAAAAGCTTTTCAAAACAATATTTCATTGGTTTATACGGGAAGTATGTACGTGCCGCATTTTGCTGGATACATTCCAACAGATACTTTGGAAAAAACCGAGAATTTTTTTGAAGTCAATATCAAATCGTCGTACGTTTTTGAAGTGAAAGAAAAATTTCAAATTCAGTTGAGTGGCGGCATTCAAAATATTTTAAACAGTTACCAAAGTGATTTTGATAAAGGCGTTAACCGCGATGCGAGTTATATTTATGGTCCGTCACGACCCAGAACGTTTTTTATCGGATTAAAGTTTGGTACAGATTTGCTGTGATTTTATAACTTTTGCGGATTTGAATCCGTAAAAAACATAACTTTTGCGGATTTCAATCCGTAAAAGTCATGACTTATTTGCAATTAAAAATGTTTTTGGTTAGTTTTGTGCTGTAAAACAACCTTTTATGAGTATCCAACGCGAATTAATAGAAACCTTACAGTTAAACTTAATCAAACATAAAGTTATACTTTTATTTGGTGCAAGGCAAACCGGAAAAACTACTTTACTAAAGAAATTACTAACTTCTGATGATGATGTTCTTTGGCTGAATGGCGATGAAAGCGACGTTCGATTGATGTTGCAAAATCAAACTTCTGCAGGATTAAGAGCGTTTATAGGTGCTAAGAAAACGGTTATTATTGACGAAGCCCAACGCATCGAAGATATTGGATTGACAATAAAACTAATTCACGACAACTATCCGGAAATTAAAATAATTGCCACAGGTTCTTCTTCTGCTTTTGAACTAAAAAACAAAACCAACGAACCATTAACAGGAAGAAAACTAGAATTTAAACTTTTCCAGTTTTCTACTAAAGAATTGGTAAATCACCATGGCCTTTTAAACGAAAATAGATTATTACAGCACCGAATGATTTTTGGATATTATCCGGACATTGTCAACAATTTAGGTGATGAAACAGAATTATTAAAAAACTTAGCTGACAGCTATTTGTTTAAAGATATTTTAATGCTTGACGGCATTAAAAAACCTGAAAAACTGATCAAACTTCTTCAAGCATTAGCTTTCCAAGTAGGTTCAAAAGTGTCCTATAATGAAATCGGTACCTTAGTAGGTCTAGACAGTAAAACAATTGAAAAATACGTTGACTTGTTGGAACAATCATTTGTTATTTTCAAACTAAATAGTTTTAGTAGAAATCTGCGAAATGAATTAAAATTTTCAAGGAAAATATATTTTTACGATAATGGAATCCGAAATGCAGTAATCAATAACTTCTCGCCACTTGCTATTAGACAAGACACTGGAATGTTATGGGAAAACTATTTAGTTTCTGAACGAATGAAAAGAAACCACTATGATAAAAACTATTGTAATTCCTTTTTTTGGAGAACAAAAGCACAACAGGAGGTAGATTATTTAGAAGAGAAAAACGGAAAACTATTTGCTTATGAGTTCAAATGGAATTCAAAAAAAAATGCCAAGATTACTAAGACTTTTACATCAAATTATCCGGAAGCAGAAATCAACATTATAACACCGGAAAACTATCTGGACTTTGTGCTATAATTGCTTATTTAATCATAACAAATCTTTATGATTATAATCGTTCTAAACAATTGATTTCTTACTAACTTTGCAACCTGAAACTTTTTAAAATAAAAGAATATGTATCCAGAAGAAATGATAAAACCCATGAGAGCCGAATTATCAAACGTTGGTTTTCAAGAATTATATAGTGCAGAAGCTGTGGAAACTGCTTTAAAACAAAAAGGAACAACTTTAGTAGTTGTGAATTCTGTTTGCGGATGTGCTGCGAGAAATGCAAGACCGGGAGCAAAAATGAGTTTAGACGGAGCAAAAAAACCCAGTCAATTGGTTACTGTTTTTGCTGGTGTAGACAAAGATGCAGTAGATGCAGCAAGACAACACATGTTCCCTTTTCCGCCTTCTTCGCCAAGTATGGCTTTGTTTAAAGATGGTGAATTGGTTCACATGTTGGAACGCCACCATATTGAAGGTCGTCCGGCAGAAATGATTGCCGAAAATTTAAAAGATGCGTACAACGAATTTTGTTAAATAGAAAACCACCTGAAAAAGGTGGTTTTTTTATGACTTCTATAGACCTGTTTATTACCAACCTCCACCCAGAGCTTTGTACAACTGCATGACAGCAGATAATTTTTCTTGAGATAAGCGGGACAAATTTAATTCAGAATCAAACAACGAACGTTCTGCATCCAATACTTCTAAATAAGAGACATAACCACTGTCATATCGAGCTTGTGAGAGTTTTAAATACGTTCGTGCAGCCTCTGTTTGTCTAGTCGCAGCCTTCCATTCTTCGTTGTACGTTTCAACACCAACCAAGGCATTTTCAACTTCAGCTACTGCGTTTAAAACCGATCGCTGGTAGTTTAATTTAGACTCCTCCGCTTTCTGTTTGTTCAAAACAACGCGTTGTTTATTTTTTCCAAAATTAAACAAAGGTCCAAAAACACCTCCACCCACATTTTGAATATACGAGCCACTATCAAATAATTTAGAAATTTCCGGACTTGCAAATCCTGCAAAAGCAGCAATATTGAACGATGGAAAACGCATTGCCTGAGCCACTCCTATACGTTCGTTTGCTGCAATGTATTGTAATTCGGAACGCTTAACATCCGGTCTGTTTTCCAATAATGTGGAAGGCAAAGCTACGGGTATTTGTGTGTTGACAGTCTGCTCAAAATTCCATTTACCACGTGCAATAGGGCCTGGCATTTGACCGGTTAGTATGTTCAAGGAGTTTTCTAAAACGGTAATAGTTCGTAAAACTTGTTGCAATGTACCTTCAGCAATAGCCACTTGTTGTTCCACTTGCACTTTATCCAATTGCGAAACATATCCTTTTTCAAAACGTTGACCAATAATTTCATCCGATTTTTTTCTGGATTCAATTGTTTTTTGGGTAATAGTTAAACGATTATCAAAATCTCTTAATTGAAAATAGGTGGTTGCAATTTCTGAAACCAAACTGGCAACAACTACCTTTCTGGCTTCGTCTGAGGCCAATAACTCGCTTCTTAAAGCTCCGGTTTCGTGGCGTATTTTACCCCAAAAATCTAGTTCCCATGACAAATTAGCACCTAAACTACTAGGAAATTCAAAGGATTGTTTGCTATTTACTTGACCAACATAACCAATATTAGGTAACAAATCAGCTTTGGTAATTCCCAAAACTGCTTTAGATTGTTCAATTCTTGCTAAAGCAATTCTAACGTCATAATTATTATCGAGTCCTTTTTTAATTAAATCCTTTAAAACCGGGTCGTCAAAAATATCAAACCATTTAACGTTTGCAACCGAATCATTTACATTTGCATCAGCGGCTTGATTTGAATAACTCTGTGGATTATTTTCTATCTGCGGGCGACTATATTTTGGTCCAACTTTACAACCAATTGGAAGTAATACTGCAATCAACAAAACAGTTAGTATTCTTAAATGCTTACTCATGGCTTGAAGTATTTGATTCAATATTATTTTCCACTTCTTTGATTTCCTTCTTCTTACTTCCGATTTTTTCAATCATTATAAACAATCCCGGAACAACTAAAACCCCTAAAATAGTAGCAATTAACATTCCGCTAAACACAACCATCCCCATAACTATCCTAGCTTGCGAACCGGCACCTGTTGCAGTTAACAAAGGTACAACACCAAGAATAAATGCAAATGCCGTCATTAAAATTGGTCGGAATCGAAGTTTTGCAGCTACCATCGAAGCTTCAAAAAGTGGCACTCCTTTTTCATATTCTTCTTTGGCAAACTCAACAATTAAAATCGCGTTTTTAGCAACCAAACCAATAAGTAATACCAATCCAATTTGAGCAAAAACGTTATTTACATAAGCATCGCTGCCTAATCCTGCTAAAAACAATCCTAAGAATGCTCCAAACACGGCAAAAGGGGCTCCAAGTAAAACGCTAAATGGTAGTTTCCAACTTTCGTATTGTGCGGCAAGAATTAAAAACACAAATACCAATGCCATTAAAAAAACAGAGCTCCCGCCCGGCGAATGTTTTATCTGGTAAGAAAGATTTATAAAATCGTAACTCATGTCAGCCGGAAGAGTTTCCTTTGCGACTTCTTCCAAAGCATCTTGGGCCTGAATGAAGCTATAACCTTTAGCCGGTCCTCCACCAATTTCGGCTGAACGAAATAGATTCACCCGGTTTGTAAATTCTGGACCGGTAACTTTTGTTGCGGTAACCAAAGTCGATAATGGCAACATATCGCCATTGTCGTTTTTTACATAAATCAAATTCAAATTTTCAGGCTTGACACGATCGGCAGCTTCGCCTTGCAAAAACACTTTATACTGCCGTCCAAAACGATTAAAGTCGTTAATATAAGTTCCACCCAAAATCGCACCTAAAGCATCCGTAATTTTTGAAACTGGAACACCCAATTTCATCGCCTTATTATTATCAATCTCTAATTTTATTTGAGGTGTGCCCGCGTTATAAGTGGTATATATTCTTCCGATTTCAGGACGCTTTTGAGCAGCTGCAATAAAAGCTTGCGTTTGCTGCGAAAGGTATTGCGGCGAATTTCCTCCTCTATCCTGTAAAATTAAACTGAAACCTGCTGAAGCTCCTAAACCTTGAATGGCAGGCGGTCCAAAAGCAAATGCAGTTGCTTTAGTAATTTGCGTTGAAAGTTTAGCATTCAATTTATCAACGAATTCTTTTGCCGTTTCAGAACGTTCTTCCCAGGGTTTTAACGAGATAAATACAAAAGCACTATTCGTTTGGTAGGATCCGGTTAACATACTAAAACCATTGATTGTAGTGTAAGACAATATTGATTCTTCATTTGCCAAAAAGCTATCTACTTGTTTTGAAACTTCATCTGTACGTTGGAGTGAAGATGCTGGGGGTAATGAGATATTAACCAGTGCATATCCTTGATCCTCTTCAGGAATAAAACCCATTGGAATTTTTTTACCTAACAAAGTGACAGCAAGCAAAAC
>NZ_JBILTE010000122.1:0-7542 GCF_044371705.1 Flavobacterium sp.
TTGTTCAATCGCTTCTCTGGTAAAACTATTGATTTGTTTTTCCCCCATCCACAGCGATTCGATTAGTTCTTTCAAAGCCAAATAGTTTCCAACCGGATAAATATAACCATTCTCGCCGGAATGAACCGCCTCCTCATTTCCACCTACATTGGTAGTAATTACCGGCACATTGGCTGCCAAACTCTCTAAAATGGACAAGCTAAAACATTCCATCAAAGTAGGCTGAAGCATGTAATCATAATTGGCGTAAACCGCATGTAAATTGGAAACACTTCCTTTAAAATTAAAACAATTGGCCACTTGTTTTTCGCCAATCAATTGCAAAAGTGTTTCTTTATAAGGTCCGTCACCATAAACATCAATCACCAACTCGTTTTTTATAGCATTTGAAAGTAATGAAACGGCCTGAATCAAATGCTGAATTCCTTTGCTTTCTCTTAGATGTGATGCAACCAAAAACTTAGGTTGGATTGATTTTCTGTTGGTAATCTGAAGAATGGAATCAATTAAGACACCATTGTAAATTACAATTGTTTTTGAAGCAATTCGTTTACCAAAATCTTTGATTAGTTCACTTTTGGTATAATTTGAAACACCTACAAAACAATCGATATAGCGTGAATATAGCAACCCTTTTATCTTTTTCTTGCTTCTTTTAAGCAAAGAGTAACCATCTATGGGTCTTGGATTATGATCGACTGCGATGATTTTCGAGTCACATTTCTTCTTTACTTTAGAATAGAAAGATGTACAAATTTCTAAAAAATGAGTAATAATAAATGTGTACTTTTTTGCAGAACAATTGGCAAGAAAATAGTGTTCGATGGTTAATTCATCGGCACTAAAAATAGTAAGTTTTGCATATTCGCCATGGGAAGAAGAATTAGGAAAATACCAATCTACTTGCATTCCATTTGCTTTGCAATGCTGGTCAAATGCCCAAAAAAAATAGTCCATCCCACCCACTCGATTAGGCAACAAACGATAATTACAAAGCACTGCTATTTTAGTTGAAATTAAATCCATTCAAAAAGCACTTTTGAGATTCTTTCACCGGTTCCGTGCAAAGGTTTTGAAACTTGTAATTTCAATAAATTCTGTCGAAACAACTGATCAGTTGTCGGGTCGTTCAAATACAAATTACAATAATCAATCAATTCTTTTTCATTTTTTGCAACTTTACTGGCTTTACTATCTACTACATGTTTGATATGTTTGTATTCCAGAAAACGTTGATCGTTATACAATCCATTTTCAACGTTGCCAAAAACCGGATTAATGACCGGTTTTTCAAACTGCATAAAATCCAGACTCATGGTTGATAGCATGTTGACATTCAAGTCTGAATATTCTAAAACACTCCGCAAATCAACAATATCGTCGGTAGTGGGAATTCTTTGCGACCATTCTTCTTGATGTCCTTGTCGTGAAAGATTCCATTTTGGGTAATTCCATTTGATAAATGGAAATTTTTCAACCATTGAAGCAAAACGAATCGGATCTTCGGCTGGGGAAGTCCGAACCAATAAATTGACAGCTGGTAGCTCATTATTCAGTATTGCTTTTGCAAGAGTCTCAATGTACAATTCATCATTTTTACTAGTTGAAATATCTCCACAACTAAAACAGATTGTTTTTTTAGTTCCATCTAAATTGAACTTCTTCAAAAAATCTTCTTTGGTCGACTTGTATCGATCTAGCACATAGGGTTCAAATTGTGGAGTGCCTACAACGGAAATATTTTCAGCTTTCACTTGAGCATAAAACTGAAGTAATTCGGTTTTCATCAACTCACTCCAAACAAGATAGTTGTCAAAATTAGCGGCCATTCGTCCCTTAGAAGCTAAATTATCCCAACTGAAAATAAATGCTGCGGTTTTTATTTTTAACCGCTCTGCCATAAAAACCAAGGGTGCAACATAAGGCGGTCGTTGATGTGTGAAAAACAGTAAATCAACCTGTTCAGTTTCCAGAATTTGCTTGTAAGCTATTGTAACAGGATGGTTCTTAAAAGAAGTTTGTTGGAGTTTGTTAAACCTTTGAATCCATTTTTCACTTTTAAAAATCGTAGTTAACTTAAAAATAAAGCGGGTTGCAGAACCTCTGGCTGTTTTAACTTGCGAAAAATTGGAATGAAGGTTATCATAAATTCCGAAATTATGCTGCTGATGTAATTGCAGATGAGCAATTTCTTTGCATTTTCTAAAAAACCAAGTTTTAAATTTTTCTTGAAAAACGGGTAGTTCAATAATTTTTGAATGCAGGGTATGTGCTGCATATACTTCCTTAGGCAAACAAGAAAGAATAACCACTTCATCGAATCTTTTTTCGGCTTCCGTCAAAAAATCACTGGCAATAAAATTTCTAAAGCCTACTCCATCGGTTATTACTACTCCTAATTTCTTCATTATTTTTTCAATAAACTCACACAATTAACCCATTGCCAAATATAAAAACTATTATCTTGATTTCCTTTTAAATAATCATTCCAAATGAGGTCTACCTTTGATGGGTTCACAAAATTTAATTGTTTAAAATGTTCAATTTGTGACTCAAAATACAAACGCAATTCGTTTGAAATCCACTCTCTTTGAGGCGTTTGCAGCGGCCGTTTCGGAGCTAATGAAATTGTTTCTCCCAATTGCTTTTTCACTAAATCACGCAACAACCATTTGGTTTGTCCGTTTTGAAATTTCAGTAAATCGGGCTGTGCAAAAGCCAGTTCAACCAAACGGTAATCGAGAAATGGTTCCCGTAATTCGGTACTATGCATCATACTGATTCGGTCATTAAAACGAAGAGCTCTTGGGATTTTGGTATAAAATAAATCTCTGTATTGTAAATTTTGTAATTGATTATCAAAAGGTGTTTCGTATTCCTCTTTTGAGGCAAAATTTAAAAAATCCTGTGCAATAGCTTCCGGCCTCACTGGAGAAGAATTAATTCCTTGAATAACACTATTGGTGTTATTGTGGTAATAATCATATCCGGCCCAAGCTTCATCCATGCCTTGTCCATCCAATAGGACTTTGATCCCTTTTTTGCGGGCTTCTTTAAAAAGTAAACTGTAGGCAATTGTTGGAAAACCTCCGTAAGGCTCGTCTTGATAATGACTTACTTCCTTGAGTAATTTCGGAATTTCAGCGTAATCTAAAAGAACTTTATTTAAATGATACGGTGTCTTTTTCATCAATTCATCTACCCAAGGTAATTCGTCGTACGCTTCATTATTTGAATAAAAAGTAAACGCTTCAATCGTCTTTTGAGAAGGTAGATTTTGATGCACTAAGCTTATTAATGTTGAGGAATCCAAACCACCGCTAACGTTCATGCCTAGCGGCACATCTGCTCGGAATCGCAATTGAATAGCATTTTTCAGCAAATCTTCATAGGCTATTTTCAATTCCTGAATGTTCATTTGCCGAATTTGGGCAATACGCTCAGAAAAATGATACCATTTTTGCGGTTGAATGGAATCATTTGAAACTAATTTAAGAGCATCTAACTCAATAAAATGTCCGGATGAAAGTTGATGAATCCCTTCCCAAAAAGTCTCATCAGGCAAACCGTAAGTTCCAAATGAAAAATAATTGGCCCAAACTTTTTGATTTTTATTTTTTGGAATACCCGCAGCAAAAAGTGTTTTTATTTCGCTTGCAAAATAAAACTGGCTTTTAAAAATACAGTAGTAAAAAGGTTTCACACCAAATCGGTCTCTAGCCACAAAGAGTTTTTTTGTCTGCGTATTCCATATTGAAAAACTAAACATTCCATTCAATTTCTCAAGCATATTTACTCCCCATTTTATATAGGCTGCGAGTAGAACTTCAGTATCGGATACTGTTTTAAAATCGTATTCCGCTTGTAATTGATTTTTAAGTTCCAGATAATTGTAAATTTCACCATTAAAAACAATCACATAGTTTCCACAAGTACTTATCATCGGTTGATTGGCAGTATCTGACAGATCGATGATGCTCAAACGGTTGTGTCCCAAATAAACCGTACCGTCACTCCAGGTATTTGTAGCATCGGGTCCACGATGCTTTTGCTCTGCTAGCATCCCGTTTAACTCAGATAAATTTGTAGGATGATTACCTATTATTCCTGCAATGCCACACATTATAGTAAAGATGAAATAATGGGTAATTTCTCTTCTGCAATAAGCCAATCTTTTGGTGTATCAATATTTACATACAAGTCTTGGTTATTTAAAATGGAACTTAATTGGTCACCATAAAAAGTACCTTTTTTAATGAGTTCTGTTTTTGTTAAATAAAGTGATCCATCTCTGAAAAAAGCTTGGGGTAAATCTTGTCTTCTTTTGATAATTTCTTGCTCTCCGGTAGCAATTTTCAATAATCCTATATTGTCCGACTCAAAAGTCCAATGCGGATTAAATTCATGAGGCACTTCGAGCACACTGACCAAAGCTGAAGCATTATTTGTAATAAACTGTCGAATCGCATTGTCTGTAAAACCAGCTGCTCTGAAAGGCGAAGTAGGTTGCAACAAACAAATGGCATCATAAAATTCACCTTTCAACTCAAAAAAATCAATGGCATGTTTCACCACCTCAATACTTGATGCTTCATCTGAAGCTAAAAATTCCGGCCGAATGAATGGAACCTCTGCACCATACAATTTTGCAATGGCAGCAATTTCATCATCTTCCGTAGAAACAATTACTTTTGAAAGTAAATTACTTTTCAACGCATGTTCAATAGAATAGGCAATCAAAGGTTTATCACCAAGAATTTTCAAATTCTTTCGCAAGATTCCTTTCGATCCGCCTCTGGCAGGGATAATTCCTAAAACTCTCATTAATACATGATGGTTTTATGAAACTGTAAAGGTAATTTTGCTAGTAAATCAGCTATTTCAATACCTGCTTTTCCTCCTCCATAAACCGCTGAAGTGGCAGATTTACCTTTTTCAGTAATTATTTGAACAGCTTCTATTATTTGAGCCTTATTGTAATCCACGTCAATCACGTTTGTTCCTCTGTCTCTTCTGTTTTGACGTGATCCAATATTGATAACGGGTACACCTAAAAAAGCACATTCTCTGATTCCAACACTTGAATTCCCAATCAAACCGATTGAATTATTTAACAGCACAAGAAAGTCCTCGCCTTCCATGTTTTTAAAAAAATGTACTTTCTTCAATTTATTTTTTTCTCTGAAACTTCGAATGCCGTTGGATGTGCCATCTGCTCCTGCATCTACATTTGGCCAAAACCATAATGTGGGGACATTTAATTCATTAATGGCAAGCAATGTTTCTTCAATATGCTTACGCGAATCTTGGTATTCGGTAGTTACCGGATGTTGCATCACCACAAGATATCCTTTTGACAAATCAGGTTCAGCTCCTACACCACCGTATTTTTGATACGGATCAAAATTCAAGTCTTTTAACTTAGCTACTTCATATGCCAAATCAATGGAGGGACAACCGGTATTAAAAACAAACGACACATCTTCACCTAATTTTATCACTCGTTCTCTTGCACTTTCGGAAGCTACAAAATGATAATCGGAAAGTTTTGTTATTGCGTGACGTACTTTTTCGTCAATATTCCCGGTAACTTCTCCACCTTGAATATGTGCAAGCGGAATATTCATATAAGAAGCTGAAATTGCAGTAGCCATTGTTTCAAATCGGTCGGCAACGGTTACCACAACATCGGGTTTTAAATTATCAAACACGGTTGACAATTCTAAAATCCCTATACCTGTTGTTTTTGCAGCAGCTGTTAAATTTTCACCTTCTAAAACATTAAAAACTTTTGCATGAATTTCAAAACCGTCTTTTTCAATATAATTAACCGCAGAACCATACCTATCTAGCAATGCAGAGGCTGCGACAATTAATTGAAGCTCCAATTCCGGATGCTTTTGAATGGCTTGCAAAACCGTTTTAACTCTGCTGTAAGAGGGTCTTGCAGTAATAACAACTGCTATTTTTCTTTTACTCATTGTATATCAGCTTCGGTTAAAAAATCCCATTTCCGCTTTTCAATCATTAATTTTTTTCCAATTACATCGCTGAATTTCGACGCTTCAATTCCATAACCTTTAGGTTTTTTTGCCTCCAAATCATCAAATGTCAGCAGATGTCCAGCGGGTAAATCTTTGTTTACGGCTAATGATTTTTCAAAAATCTGTTTAAGATTACTAAAACTACTATTGGAACTTTTATCAATTGGGTGCTGTAAAGCCTTAGCAATTGACTTGACACTTTTTACCAAAGTAGTTGCTTCATCGATTGTTAAAGACGAGGTGGCGTCCGGCCCAAATTGTCGACGGTCAAAAACAATGTGGAATTCCAAAATTTCTGCACCTAAAGCTGTTGCAGCTATGCAGGTTTCAATGGTTCCGGAATGATCGGAATAGCCGACGGATACCTGGTACCTGTCTTTCAACTCATTTATAACATTTAGCCCATAATTTTCAGGCAAAGTTGGATAAGCCGTTGTGCATTGCAAAATGGAAAATGTTGATTTTTTGTTAAGCAAAAACTGTACGGTTTGATCTAATTCTTCAAAACTGCTCATGCCCGAAGAAAGTATAATTGGCTTAGCTGTGTTTGCAATTTTTTCCAATAAAAGCAGATTAATTACCTCACCCGAACCAATTTTATACGTTTGCACACCTATTTCTTCCAACCAATCCACCGCAAGATTACTAAAAGGGGAACAGATAAAAGCTAAACCAACTTCGTCACAATGCTTTTTTATTTCTTTCCATTGTTCCAAAGTAAAACTCATCCGTTTCCAATAATCAAATCGCGTGGCATCTTCAAAGGAAAATTTAACTCTGAAAGGTTCAAATGCACTACTTTCTGCTTCGGGAATATGCATTTGGAATTTAACTGCATCCACTCCTGTTGTTGCTAACGCATCAATATAGGAATGCACCATCCCAAGACTACCTTCGTGTGCCTGACCAACTTCTGCAATTATATAGGGATTTTTTGATTCCATAATTTAAACATAGTATCTCGATACACAAAAATACTTTTTTTATTAGAAGTGACCGTTGTATTCTCTTTCAAATTAATTGTTTTGAGTTATTTCTTTACTACAAAAAATGCTTGGGTATGACCTTTCGATTCGGGTTTTACAAGAACAAAAAACTTTAAAAACAAAAAGCCAATCAAATCTTTAATGTAATGAAGTGAAATCTTAAACTTTTTCAATCGTATATTCCCAATAGTTGCTATTTCCAAAATTTCAAAACCATTATTCTCTAAATGAAATTTTACAACGTGTGGCAAAGGAACATACACATGGTGCTCAGTTAAATGTTTGGGCTGAAAAGCATATAAATTATTCTTAAACACCAACGAAAACTTACTTTGTGCACTTAGCGGATTTGGTGTAGTAACTACCATAAAACCACCGGTAGCAATATGATTACTGATATTTCTAATGCCTAACTCCGGGTTTGAAAGATGCTCCAATACTTCCATAAAAACCACAAAACCGGGACTTTTTACCTGTTCAGGAGCCCGATTATTCAAATCCCATATAATTGA
>NZ_JBILTE010000013.1:0-25478 GCF_044371705.1 Flavobacterium sp.
TCTCAAAAAACCAATAAAACAAATAAAAAGTAGTGCTTCTGATTGGGGAAAAAACGATTTGGAAGCTGTTATCAAATTCACAAAAGAAAACTATCCGAACGCAAAAATTACTTTGTTAGGACATAGTGTTGGCGGACAAATTATTGGTTTGGCAAAATCATCATCAGAAGTTCAAAAAATAATTTTGGTCTCTGCACAAAGTGGTTATTGGAAGATGTGGAAAGGATTTGATAGATTAAAAATGTGGGCAAATTGGCACATTCTTTTTCCAACACTTATCAATGTGTTTGGCTATATGCCGTCAAAAAGAATTAGCGGAATGGAAAATCTACCAAAGAACGTTGCAAAGCAATGGAGTGGTTGGTGTCGAAAACCCAATTATCTTTTTGACGAAGTTTCAAAACAAGATTTGTTTTTTAAAAATATTTCAGTAAAAGCGATTGCAATTAGCATAGAAAACGACTTTTACGCACCAAAAGATGCGGTTGATTTTTTAACTGAAAAGTATGAAAACGCAGAGATTAAAAAACTGCATTTAAGACCGACAGAATACAACACAAACACTATCGGACACTTTGGAGTTTTTCGAGAAAAGTTTGAGAATACTTTATGGAAACTAGTAATGAATGAAATTGAAAAATAAATGCCCGGAAAATTTAGATTAAATTCTTTTTTTGTGGAAGGCATTTCAAGCGTTTCAAAGTAATAGTTGTTCCTAAAAAAAGTAATAAATAGGTTTTTATTGTCCCGCAAAACCAATATATTTACTTCATAATTAATTAAAATCAGTTCGGATGGAGGGTTTTTAGAAGAACTGATGTTGGCGGCAAGTTTGTGACGACAATCATAAACAGAACTGACAAAGGAAAAAATAATGAACACAGAAACCGAAATATGGAATTTTTAGTAACGGTAATAACATTGACATTATTCGTTGGACTGTTAATAAGTCCAATTATTTTACTTCGTTTCATTAATAGGACAAACATTAAATTTAAGTTCGTTTCATACATGACAATTGGGGTGTTTCTGACAGCATTGATAACAATTGTTTTTGCTTGGTGGGCTTACACTTCTGACTTGCTTTTGCTTAAACATTATGGATATGACATTGATGGAATGAACGAAACTGAATTTTATGGTAAAGTTTTACTAGAGAATATGGACAAAGTCAAAAGCCTTGAGACAAGCATTATGGGAATAGGATGGCCATTAAAAGCAATACTGACATTTGTATTTTATTCACCTTATTTGTTAATTATTTATGGTGTGACATATCTAATCGGACGTAAAACACGAAAAGCAGAATTACAGTAATAAATAACGAATTTGGTGATAAGCATAATAGACAGACAATTACATTGAAGAAGTAAACCAGCCGCTAATCGAGTAGACTGCCCTGTCAGAAACTGACAGGGAGAGCCTCTCACACCACCGAGCATGCGGGTCATCCCGATAAAAATCGGGACAGGCTAAACTCGGCGGTTCGAAAAGAGATGGGTTGAGTTGAATGTAGATTTCCGTTAAGGATTCGTATCCCTTTTGTTTTATTTGGCTTTTTTATTGTTTTTTAAAGGACAAATAGAATGCCCGGAAAATTTAGATTAAATTCTTTTTTTGTGGAAGGCATTTCAAGCGTTTCAAAGTAATTGTTGCCCCTAAAAAAGTAATAAATAGGTTTTTATTGTCCCGCAAAACCAATATATTTACTTAATAATTGATTAAAATCAGTTCGGATGTAGGTTTTTAGACGAACTGACGTTAGCGGTTATTTTGGCGAACCGACAGTCAAGACTTCAACAGACAAAATAGAATGAAAATTTTTATATCCATTTTGACAATACTTATTTCCAACTTAACTTTTGGACAGACAAAATATGAAAAGGATTTTAATGAATTTTGGAACGATATAAATAATAACTATGCTTATTTTGACCAGCAACAAATAAATTGGCAGAAAGTAAAAGAAATTTATCAGCCGCAAGTAATCGAAATAACAAACGATAATGATTTTATTCGTTTTTTAGAGAATATAATAAACGAGTTTCATAATGGACATATTTCATTAAACACGAACTTGAATTCATCAAACAGGATAATTCCAAGTGGACAAGATATGTTTGTGCAAAAACAGAATGAGAAATTTATCATAACAGATTTGAAAAAAGAATTTAGAGCAGAAAAATCAGGTTTGAAAATTGGAGATGAAATTTTGCTTTTTAATGGCAAACCAGTTGCAGAACAGGTTGCACAGTTTTTGCCAAAATATACAACTCAACATACAGACAAAATGTATACGTATGCAATCAATATGCTATTTGCAGGGACACATAACATAAAGCGACAAATTACAATAAGGAGAAATGGAAATCAAATTAATTTCAACCTAGATAGTTTGAAATTAACCGAAAATAAAAATTTGGTTGAAGCAAAAATTCTAAATAATACAACAGCCTACATTAAAATAAATGACGCATTGGGTAACAATAATACCATTGAAGAATTTGACAAAGCCATTGACAGCATTTTACAATACAAAAATTTAGTAATTGACTTAACACAAACACCAAGTGGCGGAAATTCAACAGTTGCAAGGTGCATTATGGGACGATTTATAAATAAAACATTGCCTTACCAACAACACGAATTTGACGAAAAAGAATTTGATACAAAAAGAAAATGGGTTGAATATGTTACACCAAGAAAAATACAATTTAAAGGAAATGTTTTTATATTAGTTGGACATTGGACAGGAAGTATGGGAGAAGGAATTACTATTGGTTTTGACGGTATGAAAAGAGCAAAAATTATAGGAACTGAAATGGCAGGTTTGTTAGGAGCAATCAATGGATTTATCATGTCAGAAACTAAAATTGGTTTTCAAATTCCAACGGAACGACTTTATCATATAAATGGTACACCAAGAGAAAATTACAAACCAACTATTTTGACGAACAACATTGACGAAACAATAAAAAAGATGAACGAAATTAAATAAAAACTGCCACGAATCGAGTAGACTGCACTGCCAGAAACTGACAGGGCTAGTCTCTCACACCACCGTAAGTGCGAGTCTTCCCGATAAAAATCGGGACAGGCTGTATACGGCATTTAGCAAAGAGATGGGTTGTGTTGAACGTAGAGATCTGTTAAGGATTGGTATCTTTACTTCATAATTTATTAAAATCAGTTCGGATGGAGGGTTTTTAGAAGAACTGACATTAAGCCACATTTCAACTAGCAAAACAACTATATACAGATATAAAAAAACTTTTATGTATATTTGTTAATTATGGTATTTATCATACTTTATTGTTAAAAAAGAATTATTTAGAAATCTTAAACACTCATACAATGAAAAAAACAAGTATTTATTTTTTTGCATTTGTTCTCTTAAACATTGTGGGTTATTCTCAAACCAATCAGAATAACCAAACTAAGGGAAGTTCTGATAATTTGGATCGCTCAGTGCTTCCAATCAAAGAGCCAGTTTATCAAGCAATTACAGAGTTAGATGCTCGAAAAGCAAAAGCTCCTGCCCGATTTCAGGTAAAAGCACCAGAAAAAGCACCCAATGTAGTAATCGTTTTATTAGATGATATAGGTTATGGCCATTCTAGTGCGTTTGGTGGACCTATCAATATGCCCACTTTAGAGAAGTTATCAGCAAATGGATTAAAGTACAATCGATTCCATACTACAGCATTGTGTTCACCTACACGCACAGCTATACTTACCGGTTATAACCACCATTCTAATAACGCTGGAGCAATTATGGAAGTAGCAACTGCATTTCCGGGAAACACAGGTGTAAGACCACAAACCATTACTCCAATTGCTGAAGTATTGCGTTTGAATGGATACAGCACTGCCGCTTTTGGTAAATATCACGAAACACCACCTTGGGAAGGTTCCGTTTCAGGTCCCTATGACCGTTGGCCTACAGGTTCTGGGTTTGATAAGTTTTATGGTTTTATTGGTGGTGAAACAAACCAATATCATCCTATGGTTTATGACGGAACAACTCGTGTTTATCCTAACGTAGAAGATCCAAATTATCATTTTACAAACGATATGACCGACCAGGCAATTGCATGGATGAATACCCAACAATCGTTAACTCCTGAAAAACCTTTTTATATGTATTTTGCTACTGGTGCAACCCATGCTCCACATCATGCTCCAAAAGAATATGTTGACAAATATAAAGGAAAGTTTTCACAAGGATGGGATAAGCTGCGAGAGGAAACCTTGGCTAGACAAAAAGCATTGGGTGTTGTTCCTAAAAATACTGTTCTAGCTCCAAAACCAGAAGTTATAAAAGACTGGAACAAACTTACTGCTGATGAAAAGCGACTTTTTGAAAAACAGATGGAGGTATTTGCCGGATTTGCAGAACATACTGATGAACAAGTTGGTCGCTTAGTTGCAGCTTTGGAAGAACGCGGAGAATTGGAAAACACTATCTTTTTCTATTTGGTAGGAGATAATGGTTCCAGTGCTGAAGGAGGAATGATTGGTATGTATAATGAAAACACTTATTTCAATGGAGTACAAGAAACCTTAGAAATGCAATTAAAAGTGATTGATGAATTAGGGTCTGAAAAGGCATACAATCACTTTGCAGCAGGATGGGCAGTAGCAGGAAATACTCCTTTTACTTGGACCAAACAAGTTGCTTCCAATTTTGGAGGAACTAGAAATGGCTTGGTGCTACACTGGCCAGCAGGCATCAAATCAAAAAATGAGGTGCGTTCGCAATTCCACCATGTGGTAGATGTAGCTCCTACAATATATGCTGCAGTTGGAATACCTTCTCCTCGTATGGTAAATGGCATTGAGCAGAAACCAATTGAAGGAGTAAGCATGAATTATTCTTTTGAAAACTCTAAAGCGACAGATACTCGCAAAACTCAGTATTTTGAAATGATTGGAAACCGTGCTATTTATCATGAAGGCTGGTTTGCAGGAACCATTCACAAAGCACCTTGGGAAGCATCGCCAAGACGACCACTTGCTGAAGATATATGGGAACTATATAATGTAAACGAAGATTATAGTTTATCTAAAAATTTAGCTGCAAAAAATCCAGCAAAATTAGAAGAATTGAAAAAGCAATTTATGGAAGAGGCTGTTAAATACAATGTATTGCCAATTGACGACCGAAGTATAGAACGATTTGACCCAGTAATTGCCGGCCGGCCAGATTTGATGAACGGAAAAACGAAACTTACCTTATACGAGGGTGCGAAAGGAATCCCTGAAAATGCATTTATCAATGTGAAAAACACTTCACTTTCAATTACAGCAGATGTAGAGGTTCCAGCCAATGCTAATGGAGTCATCATTTGCCAAGGTGGTGATTTTGGCGGTTGGTCTTTTTACATGAAAGATGGAGTCCCAACCTATTTTTACAATTGGGTAGGACTTGAAATGTTTTCTGTAACTGCCTCGCAAAAAGTTCCCGCAGGCAAACATGTAATCAAAATGGATTTTGCATATGATGGTGGTGGTAGAGGAGCGGGCGGAATAGCAACTATTTCAATGGATGGAACCAAAATTGGAGAGGGAAAAATTGCCAAAACAAACTCTAATACTTTTGGTATCGATGAATCTGCAGATGTAGGCACGGATGAAAACACACCGGTGAATCCTGATTATAAGAAAAATGAAAAATTTACAGGTAAAATTAAATCAGTAACTGTAGAAACCAAACCAGTTAAAAAGTGATAATTTAATTCATACTATAAAAAGGGCGTTATTACGCCTTTTTTTGTTTTATAAATTAGTTCAAACGTTATTTATCAATGTTTAAAATTGATAATTTAATTAAATAACATCTGTACTAAACAATTTATAGGTGACACGTTAGTGCCGATTTTACAAAACAACTTAGCTATCTTAAGTATTGAATTAAAAAGAATGAAAATAGTGAAAAACTTCAGCTTATTTGTGCTTATCATTACAACTGCCATTAGTTGTAATACCCCAACTAAAAACAAAACTATTTAACAAGCTACTACCACCTACTCACCGTATTCTATGACTTCAACAAAAATACTACCCCAACAACTCTCGCTTCCCTAACGTCTGTTGGTTCATTCGCTAAGAATAGCTGCATGACTTTTTCTTAACCGCAAAAAGTACCTCAATGTACTGGCTTCACTTTTTTGTTCTTTAAAAGATGTTTTTAAGACTATAAATGAACTTTGTTCTTTGAAGAAAAACAGTTGCCTTTTTTAAAAAAGGTATTAAAAATAAGTTAAAACCAATATATTTACTTCCATAAATAATAAAAATTAGTTCGGATGGAGGTTTTTAGACGAACTGACGTTGGTGGCAAGCAAAAAAAGCGTAAAATGAAACGTCTTATTTGATATAATTCGTAATTTTGATAAAAATATTTATGTCATGGATATACAAAGTAGAAAAATAGAATTTGTGCAAGCTTTCCTTAAACTACAAAGTGAAGAAGTTATTTCTCAATTTGAAAATTTATTGAAAATGAAATCTACTAGTGAATTAGAACAAGAGCCAAGTTTTAAACCTATGTCAATAAAAGAATTCAACGAAAGAATTGATAAATCAGAAAATGATTTTAAAAACGGTCGATATAAAAGTACTTCCGAGCTTTTAAGGAAATACAATTCATGAGTTATAATATAGTTTGGTCTAATTTTGCTGAAAGTGAACTTGACAAAATTTTCGAATATTATATTGAAAATGCAAGTAGAAAAGTCGCTGAAAAAATACTTCAAAACATTTTAGCAGAACCCAATAGACTTATAGAAAATTCAGAAATGTTTCAATATGAAGAATTATTGATTGATAGAAATGATAATTACAGATATATAGTTTGTGGCAATTACAAAATCATCTACTCAGTCGATATAGAAGAGCAACTCATAAAAATTGCTGACGTTTTTGATACTCGTCAAAATCCAATCAAAATAAAGCGTAATAAATAAATTGCCAGCTACCAATCGAGTAGACTGCCCTGCCAGAAACTGACAGGGGAGTCTCCCACCCCACCAATCGCTAGAAATAAATCCCTTTTTCTCTAAATCGTTACATCCTACAAAAGCATCAATAAACGAACAAGATTGTCAGCCGAAATAGTATTCCCTAGACTGGGTACCTGCAGCTGGTAAAGAGAGATTCCTTGAAGGTATTGCATGCTTATATAGAGTTCTTTTGTGTTTTTCTTACAAGTTTTTAGGTATATTTGCTATTAGATTGTGGGTTTTTTTATAGTCTGCCGTTACATGCCGCTTTAAATAGGTAATTGCGAACATTACTGCCAATATTTAAACCAACACATTTGCTCAATTACATCTAAAACAAACGAAATTTATTAAAACGAAGAGACATTCTGAATTCCACTAATTTCCACAAAACCTTCAACCATTATGAAGCATCTAATAATTATCCTTCTTCTCGCAGGAAACCTTAGTTCTTTTGCACAAATAGCTCCTAATACTACCCTACCGCTAAAATATCGAAACATAGGACCCTTTCGAGGAGGAAGATCGGTGACAGCTTCAGGTGTTATCGGCGATCCGTTAACCTATTATTTTGGCACTACTGGTGGCGGCGTTTGGAAAACCTCCGATGCGGGACAACAATGGAAAAATATCTCAGACGGATTTTTTACTACAGGTTCCGTTGGTGCTGTAGCAGTTTCCGAAAGCAACACAAATGTCGTCTATGTTGGAATGGGTGAGCATGCACCCAGAGGTGTAATGACCTCTTATGGTGATGGAGTTTTTAAATCAACGGATGCCGGCAAAACTTGGAAAAAGCTTGGACTGGAAAAAACCCAACACATCTCTAGAATCCAGATTCATCCGACGAATCCTGACCTCGTTTATGTGGCTGCACAAGGTGCTTTGCATGCTCCGAATGAAGAGCGGGGAATTTATAAGTCAACCAACGGTGGAGAAACCTGGGAAAAAATTCTTTTTGTAGATGCAAAAACCGGAGCGGTGGAACTCTCCATGGACATGAATTATCCGGAAATCCTTTACGCTGCCATGTGGGAACACCAACGTTTGCCTTGGCAAGTAATCAGTGGCGGACCCGGAAGTGGACTATACAAGTCTACCGACGCCGGAAAAACATGGAAACAAATTCACAACGGATTGCCCAAAGAGAAAGGAAAAATGGCCATTTCTGTTTCCAGAGCCAATTCTAGCAAAGTTTATGCCCTGATTGAAAGCGATACTGAAAAAGACCTTGGCGGACTATTTGTGTCTGATAACGCTGGCGAAAGCTGGAACCTAATAAACAAAGACAACCGACTCACGCAGCGGGCTTGGTATTACATTGAAGTATTTGCCGATCCGCAAAATGAAAATAAAGTTTACGTTCAAAGTGCACCAATGTTAGTTTCCATTGACGGCGGAAAAAGCTTTGAAAACATTAGTGGTCCCCACGGCGATTACCACGATCTCTGGATCAATCCAAAAAACACGAATAACATGATCCTAGCCGACGACGGCGGCGGATCAATCTCTTTTAATGGGGGAAAAACCTGGTCCACACAAGCCAATATGCCTACCTCACAAATGTACCGGATCAATACCGACAATCTATTTCCTTACAGAATCTACGGCGGTCAGCAAGACAATACTTCTGTAGTAATTAGCAGCCTTGCATTGGGCCGTGGTGGCATTGGTCGCGAGCATTGGAATTATTCTGCTGGTGGAGAATCTGCATTCCTGGCGTTCAATCCGGATGATCCTCGATATGTTATGGGCGGCAGCTATTTAGGGACAATCGATGTGCTTGATATGAAATCGCAAGGCTCGACCAATGTTATGATTGCACCCATTCAGTATTTGGGACGGGATTCGAAGGATATGAAATACCGTTTCAACTGGAATGCACCGATTATTTGTTCAAAGCATGAGCCATCTACTTTCTACCACGGATCTCAATACCTACTCAGAACGAGAGACATGGGCCAAAGCTGGGAGGAAGTTTCTCCCGATCTTACCCGAAATGAAAAAGACAAGCAGGGAAAAGGCGGCGTGCCTTATACCAATGAAGCGGTAGGTGCAGAAAATTACGGCACACTTGCCTATATTATCGAATCGCCGCATGAGAAAGGCACAATTTGGACCGGAAGTGATGATGGACTAGTATACCTGACACGTGATGGTGGCAACAACTGGACAAATGTGACTCCAAAAGGAATGGCCGAAAGTCTGGTTAATGCGATTGAGGTTTCTCCGCATGATCCTGCTACAGCTTATATCGCAACAACCAGATACAAGTTCAACGACTATACACCTGCAATTTACAAAACAACCAATTATGGAAAAACTTGGACCAATATCAGCAAGGGGATTCCTTACGGAGCTTTTACTCGAGTGGTGAGAGAAGACGACAAGTTGAAAGGATTGCTTTATGCAGGAACAGAAACGGGAATATATCTTTCACGAAACGGCGGCACGAGCTGGGAGCCGTTCCAACTTAACATGCCTGTTACGCCTATTACCGATTTGAAGATTGCACATGGTGACCTCATCATAGCCACCTCCGGAAGATCTTACTGGATTTTGGATGATTTGAATACCGTGAGAGAAGTGAAAACCTCCGTAGAAAAACCAACCATCTATACGCCCGAAGAAACCATTTTAGGAAACTGGTACAGCCAACTCAATGGAAACAGCTCAGATTTTAACGGAACAGATCCTTTTGAAGGTGTCAATCCCGCAAGCGGAATGGTTATTTATTATCACCTACCTGAAACTGTAACCGACTCAACCGAAATTAGCCTTGAAATCAAGGACGAGACAGGTGCATTAGTCAGAATGATCAGCAGCAAGAATAATCCTGATTTCAAATCGTATCCGGGCGGACCTAGTGCCGAGCCTGTTCTTACTGTGAAAAAAGGGGTCAACCGATTCGTGTACGACCTTCGCTATACAACAATGCCGGGCATTCCAACTGCTTACATTGAGTCGAGCTATGCCGGACACAAAATCATTCCGGGAACGTACACCTTAACCTTGAAATCAAAACTTGGAGATTCTCAGATTAAAGCGATCGTCAAAGACAATCCAAATCATGAGAACAATCCTACCAATTTCAAAGAATATCATGCCTTTATGAATCAAATGGAATCAGAGCTGACCCTCATGCACACAATGGTTAATAAAGCGATGGACTATCAAACGCAACTAGAAGCTTTACTGAACAAAATGGAAGGAAATCCAACTTACACTAACCTACTTGCCTCCGGCAAAAATCTGATGACTGAACTGAAAGCTTGGGATGAAAACATGGTTCAGCGTAAGTCAACGGCCTACGATGACGTGGAAAACTTCCCGAACAAATTCACTGCGAATTACATGTTCCTCATCAATCAAACAGATAGCTCCATTCCAAAAGTTAATAAAGGCTCCCGAGATCGCTATGCAGAACTCACCAAAGAATGGGAACCACTCAAAGCCGAAGGCACTCGTCTGCTAGAAGTTGCAATTCCTGCCTTCAATAAGATGTTGGGTACTGCAGGGATTGGAGTATTGTTTGTGAAATGAGGGATGATATAGACAACTGTTTTGTCCTAAAAAAAGTTTATAGATTATTTTGTTAATCAGCGTATCGATTTACACTTTATAAATAAAGCCAAGAACACCAATGAATTGCAACATTCAATTGATCATAGAAAACACCAAAGTCCGGCTTGTTCCTCTTGTTGAAGAGGATTTTGAGGACTTATACGAAGCAGCAGCCGACCCTCTAATTTGGGAACAGCACCCAAACAAAGACCGTTGGAAAAGAGATGTGTTTAAAACTTTTTTCGAAGGTGCTTTGAAAAGCAAAGGAGCGTATAAAATTATTGACAAAACCACCAATAAAGTCATCGGCAGCACCCGGTTTTACGATTACAATGAACAAGACCAAAGCATGCTGATAGGCTATACTTTTTATGCCAAAAAATATTGGGGAACAGGGACGAACTTAGAGGTAAAGAAAATAATGTTAGATTATATTTTTCAATTCGTTTCGGTTGTTTATTTTCATATTGGGGCAGAAAATAGGCGATCGCAACTGGCAATCATAAAACTAGGAACCACTAAAATTGCCGAACAAGTGGTTACCTATTTTGGTGAACAACCTAAACTGAATTATGTGTATCGTTTGAATAAACAGGAATGGTTTTAAAAAGAACCTTTGACACAATAAACTTTATTTTTGGCAAAAGTCCTAGTTTAAGAATTAAAAATAGCTTTGTATAGGAAAACCCGTTCTTGCAAAAACTCAAAAATAATAGCGATTAATAAAACAGTTATGAACCAAACTGTTGATTGAACAAAATTATGGAAAACAAAAAAAGAACCTTACCGAGTGGGCGATTTAATTTATGACGCAGCAATTTATGATGGTTTAAATACCTTTCTAACTGATTTGCAATTTTAAAAAAGTGGCTTAAAAAAATAATAGTGCACAAATACTTGAGCTTTGTTTCGGCACCGGTCGCCCCACGATTCCCATTGTAAAAGCGGGTTACGCAATTACGGGGGTGGACTTCACTCCTACCATGCTTGAGCAAGCAAAAGTAAAAGCTTCCGAAGTAAGATTGTCCATCGCGTTTATTGAATCCGACCTCAGAACTTTGGACTTACTCGAAAAGTACGATTTGATTTTTATTCCTTTTAATTCCATTGATCATTTGTATCAAAACAACGATTTGCATTAGGCATTTATCGCTGTAAAAAACACTCGAAAAAAGACGGATTGTTTTTGTTTGATAGTTTCAACCCCAATATTCAGTGCATCGTTGCAAACGAAAAACGTACTTCAACAAATTGCTGAATATACCACCAAAAACGGGAGAAAGGTTTTAATCAAACAAAAAATGCGGTATGAAAATAATACGCAGATTAATAGAATCGAGTGGCATTATTTTATTGATGGTACCTTTGACTCTATTCAAAATTTGGATATGCAATTGTATTTTCCTCAGGAATTAGATGCCTATTTACGGTGGAATAATTTTACTATTCTACATAAATTTGGGAGTTTTGACGAAGAGGAATTTACGGATCATTTCGAAAAGCAAGTGTTTGTTTGTAAAGTCATCAAAAGGTGAAAGCAACTGTACGTTCATTACAGCTAATTGATAGTTGCTTTTACGACAAAATCTGCTACAAACTTTGCAACGCCGCTATCAAAACATCTATTTCTTCTTTGGTATTGGAATGACTAAAAGAAATACGAATACTCGGGTGTTTCAAATCTTCTTCCGGCAACATTTCTGCCAATACATGCGATGGTTTCGCACTTCCGGACTGACAAGCACTTCCCCGTGAAACCGCAATTCCTTGTAAATCAAGTGTAAAAAGTATCATGATTGATTGGTCTTCTGAAAGTGGTAATTGCACATTTAGTACGGAATAAAAAGTAGACGCTACCGCACCATTACTTTTTATTCCCGGAAAGGCTTTTTGGAGGTTTTGCCAGGCATATATTTTCAAATCCGCAAGCTTTTGTTGATTGGTTGCTATACTGGTACAGCTGATTTCCAGGGCTTTAGCCATGCCTGCAATTTGATGCACCGCTTCTGTTCCTGCTCGCAATCCCTTTTCTTGTTCACCCCCCAAGATGGACGCTCCCAAACGGGTATTTTTTCTTATAAATGCAAAACCAACACCTTTAGGACCGTGAAACTTATGAGCACTGGCTACTAAAAAATCGATGGGTGTCTCTTCTAAATTAAATTCGATTTTACCAATACTTTGCACTGTGTCGGAATGAAAATAAGCTTTGTACTTTTTGCACAATACTCCTACTCGATTCAAATCCAACACTACTCCTATTTCATTGTTCACATGCATTAAACTCACCATCGTGGATTTTTCATCCGCCAAAAGTGTCTCTAATTCAGAATAATCAATGGTGCCATCGGGTTGAATGGAAAGAAAGCAGACTTCGATTCCCGCTTCTTTTTGAAGTGCAAAAACAGGATACAAAACGGCATGGTGCTCAATTTTGGTGGAAATAATGCGAACAATCCCTAAATTTTTAACTGCATTTTGCAAAATCCAGTTATTGGCTTCCGTTCCTCCGGAGGTAAAAATTATCTCCTGGGCCGAGCAGTTCAGCTGTTGGGCAATACTTTTTCGAGCCGTTTCAACTACTACTTTCGCACCTCGTCCGAAACTGTGAGTGGAGGAAGGATTCCCGAATTCTTCCGCAAGTACTTTGCTCATTTCTGCAATTACTTCCGGGTAAATTGCCGTAGTTGCGGCATTATCTAAATATATTTTACTCATGCTTTATGTTCAAAAAGTCTATAGCAGAAATTAATTGATTGGAGAAAAGCTAATCGCCGTTCCTCCGCCGGGTGCTAAATTCAATTTAACTTTCGATTTAGCGGTTACTTGTATCGTTCTGATTTTATACGCTTTTGGATTTTTCTCCCAATGAGCGTCTTTGGCATCTTCGTAAATTATGGCTTTGTATTTCTTTCCGGGTGTCAAGAAATCAAGTTTCAATTCTGTTTTTCTGGAATTTTCATCGGTAATCGCACCTAAAAACCATGTTTCTTTTCCTTTAGTTTTTCTGGCAATGGTAATGTAATTCCCGGGTTCGGCTTCCAAAATTTTGGTATAGTCCCAATCTACTTCCACATCTTTGATAAATTGAAAGGCGTCGGGATACTTTTCATAATTCTCAGGTAAATCTGCTGCCATTTGAAGCGGACTGTAAATCGTTACATACAAGGCCAATTGTTTCGCCAAAGTAGTGTGCACTTGTTCTTTCTTCGATGCGTCATAATGACTCATCTTGATTTCAAAAATACCCGGTGTATAATCCATCGGACCTCCTAAGAAACGCGTAAAGGGTAAAATGGTTTCATGCGAAGGCGGATTGCCGTTACTCCATGCGTTAAACTCATTCCCTCGTGCCGCTTCTGCCGCAATGTAATTGGGATAAGTTCTGTGAACGCCCGTAGGTCGTGACGACTCATGTGAGTTCACCATAATTTGGTATTCGGCCGCACGTTTAACAACATAATTGAAGTGATTCACCATCGTTTGCCCGTCGTGCCACTCCCCTCTTGGAATAATTTTGCCCACATAACCGCTTTTAACGGCGTTGTAATCGTTTTTCTTCATAAAAGCGAAGGCACGGTCCAAACGACGTTCATAATTTGCTACAGAGCCTGAGGTTTCGTGGTGCATAATCATTTGTACGCCTTTTGACTTTGCATAGTCTCTAATTTCTTCTACATTAAAATCAGGATAAGGAGTTACAAAATCAAACACTTCTTCTTTCCAATTGCCAAACCAATCTTCCCAGCCTACATTCCATCCTTCTACTAAAACACCGTCAAATCCGTGTTTCGCCGCAAAATCGATGTAACGTTTGGTGTTTTCGGTGGTTGCCCCGTGTTTGCCGGTTGGAGTCAAAGCAGCATCTTGAGCCATTTGAGCATTTTGCGAACCGGCATAATCCCAAGTAGCTTTGCCTACATGCATTTCCCACCAAATACCCACATATTTCATCGGCTTGATCCATGAAGTGTCCTCTATTTTATTGGGTTCGTTCAAATTCAAAATCAATTGTGAACTCAGAATCTTCCGTGCATCGTCACTTACCATGATGGTTCGCCAAGGCGTGTGTGCGTGTGCTTGCAAATAGGCCTTGTCTCCAATCGCATTAGCAACTAAATGGGACTGCATGGCAAAGGTCTGCGTATTTACATCCAAATGCATGATGGGGTAATTCAACACTGCCGCTTCAAAAATGTTGATGTACAAACCATCGTTTGATTTCATCATGACGGGCGATTGAATTCTACTTTTGCTCATCGGACCCTTCATTCCAATGCCGTTATTCATGTCGAGACTCATGACATCTATGTCCGAAAGATTGGTTTCATTGTACACATATTCCTGACTGTCATAATCGCCCGGAATCCAAAAAGCTTTGTGATTTCCTGATAAATTAAATTGTGTAAACTCCTCTTTTACAATGAAGTAATTTACTTTATCTTGAGTAGGGATTTCATATCGAAAAGCAAGTCCAATATCGTACAAACGAAACCGAAGATTTAATTTTCGTTTGGTTTGTTTCTGAATCAATTCTACAAAATATTCAACATAATGATTTTCAATTGTTTTGTATTCTCCCAAAACCGGATGCCAATCATCTCGCACAATTTTTTCAACGACCTCATGAATCTGGAAATCGGAAGCCAAATCAGGCATATCTTTCAAAATCAGTCCTAACGAACTAGTCTTAACAACCGGCTTAGATTGATAGTTTAATGAATAGTTAGGAACTCCATAACTATCAATTGAAAAATTCATAATCAATTGTTTGTTAGGAGATTTAATTTCTTGATTTAAACCTTTAATAGAGATAAAAACAACTGCAAGTACAATGCGGATTTTCATAGTGGTAGAATTAGAAATCTTTACTTTCAAAGATAGTAATTATGGTTAATATCCTCTTAAATAAATCAGAATGCTTTTATAAGCCATTAAAAATCTTATTTTTGCTTAAAATTTAATGCAACATGAAGCGTTTCTTAGGTCTACTTATTCTTTCATTCTGCATCAACTCCTGCGACGACGGTGAGTTTGAAATACAATCGTTCGACTTTAGCTCGATTCCAGCAACCTCTTGCAATGGTGCAAATGCCAGTTTTTTTATTTATTACACCAATAATCGAGAAGCGTTGTTTCTTGAAATTCCTGCTTCCAATTTTCCGCCTTTAGTTACCGCAACAAATAACCCCAGAATTGTTACTATTTCCTCAACTAACAAAGTCACTTATCGCGTTTACAATGGTGCCGTTACTTCTGCTAGCATTTGCTCTACCATCCCTCCTGCCTCGCCGGTTCCGGTGGAGGAATGGATTGCCACATCGGGAGTAATCGAAATAATTACCTCTGTTAACAGACAAACGAACGAGACCACGGGCCAATCTTTTATTACCGGTTATACCCACACCATCAAGCTTGTCAATGCGTTGTTTGTTAAAGGTGATGGCAACCAGCAATTGTTTGAGGAGTTGTTTTTAGGGGATTATGTTACAAGTGTTGATCCACCCACGATTAGTCCATCATCACCAATTTTAAAATGTGGCACTAATTTAAACTATATCTTTCAAAATAGCGGAAAAGAAGTTATTACACTTAATACTGTTGTCAATCTTTTTGTTAATGACATAACGCCTACCGGGCAACCAAGAACAGCAGTAATTGATGGAGCTGACACCAAGATGGCATACAAAGTATATGCAGCTAACGTACCGCTGCCGGCAACGTTCTTTTGCGTAATTCCCGAACCGGCTAATACAGTACCACCGTTACTAAAAACATGGATTGCTCTAAATGGCAGTACCGCAAATCAAACAGGTATTATAGAAGTTACCTCAGTACTATTTAACCCTACAACCTATCGCCACACAATTTCTTTGAGAAAAGTCACTTTTGCAGTCGACGGTGTAAACTTTACTTTTGGTGATCTATATGTACTTGGCACTATCGATACCCAACTATAAAAACTATTTGGTATTCTGTTTAAAATAAACCTCAGTAGCTCCTAAACCGTACTTTTGGTAATTGGCATCCTGAAAGGTTATGTTGTCGTATCTACCTAATAAAAAATCCAATTCTGCTTTTAAAACCCCTTCACCAACGCCGTGGATAAAAACCACTTTTGGCATCCGGTTTTGCATAGCAAAATTGAGTTGTCTTTTGGCTGTTTCCATTTGAATATTTAAGATTTCAAAATTGGACAATCCACGTTTATTGGGCACCAATTTTTCAATATGCAAATCAACTTCCAAAACAAATTCATCCTTCTTAGACTTCTTTTCTTTGACAAAAGAACGCTTTTTAGGTTCTTCTTTTCCTTCAAAAGCCAGTGATGATTTATTTATTGAAATAAAGCTATTTAACTCGTTGGAATTGTGTATTTTAATCAATTCGTTGACAAAATATGTCATCTCAAAACCGTCAGAAGTTTCTATCAAAACTTCGTTGCCTTTAACCGATACAACTACACCGTCAATTGCTTCGTCGAGCACGGTTACTTGGTCTCCCTTATGAAACATCGTCGTCATCTTTAGGTTGATTTTTACTAGGAACTTTACTCATCAATCGCATCACTCCTACCATCAAAATAACGATGGCAAAAATTTTAAAATAGAAGGTATAGGGGTTGTCTTTTGGCAAATAAAGAGCAAAAAATGCTGCCAAAATCACAAGGACAATTACTACCTTTTTCATGGTTCTTAATTTTTATCAAAGGTAATAAACAAAAATTTAGGAAGTGAAAGATTCCGATTTGAAAAAAAATTATGTAAACTTGTAGAAGAAAAAAAGCACTCGATGGAAGACTACATGATTCCCTGTTTATCAAAAAAACTGTTTGGCATTGATTGCTTTGGATGCGGCATTCAACGATCGTTTGTACTTTTGATGCAAGGTGAATTTGAGGCTGCTTTTTATATGTATCCTGCTATTTATTCCATGATTCTTTTTTTTGCAGTGATTGGATTGCAATTGATTCAAAAAAACAGAAATTACCATCTGTGGATTGTTTCGTTGGGAATCCTTACTGCAACAATCATGGTTGTATCTTACTTTTATAAACTTCTTTATTATTAACCAATAACTTTAAAACCTCCTTATGGAAAAACAAAAATTACCCAATGCAACTGCAGTTCTAATCTTAGGAATTGCCTCAATCATCACTTGTTGTTGTTATGGTGTACTTGGAATTATTACCGGTGTTGTAGCACTAGTTCTTGCCAAGAAAGACACCCAAACGTACTTGGAAAATCCGGAATTGTACAGCAACTATTCAAATATTAAAACCGGCAAAGTTCTGGCGTATATTGGTATTGTATTGAGTGTACTTTATGTACTGCTACTCATTTGGTTCTATGCTACTTTTGGAATGGAAGCAATGCAAGACCCTGTTTTGATGCAAGAAAAAATGAATGAACTATTTGGAGTATAATAATCCAATTTGAATGAACAGAAAAGGGAGCAATCGAATAATTGCTCCCTTTTTATATTTAGTCCGTTTGTATACTACTTCTCAAACTCCTGCAAAGTAGAAATTATAATCGACACACAATCTAGCAGTTGTTCTTCAGTCATTATTAAAGGTGGTGCAAAACGAATAATGTTTCCGTGCGTAGGTTTGGCTAATAAGCCATTTTCAGCCAATTTAAGACAGATATTCCAAGCAGTTGAACTTTGTTCAGTGTCGTTGATAACAATAGCGTTTAAAAGTCCCTTTCCTCTTACTAAACTCACAATTGTACTGTTTTGAATATACTCATTCATTTTCAAACGGAAGAGTTTTCCTAAACGTCGGGCGTTTTGAGCTAAATGTTCGTCAGCAATTACTTCCAAAGCCGCAGTTGCAACAGCAGCAGCCAGCGGATTTCCGCCAAAAGTAGAACCGTGCTGCCCGGGTTTAATTACATGCATGATTGAATCGTCGGCCAAAACTGCCGAAACCGGATAGACACCGCCGGAAACCGCTTTTCCTAAGATCAAAATGTCAGGACGCGTATAGGTGTTTTGTTGTTCACATTTACTTTCGCAGGTACAATCACCACAAACAGCTAATAACGAGCCTGTTCGAGCAATGCCTGTTTGAACCTCATCAGCAATAAACAAGACATTGTGTTTTTTACAAAGTTCCTTGGCTTTTGCTATAAAACCTTCGGATGGCACATAGACACCTGCCTCACCTTGAATGGGCTCAACTAAAAATCCGGCAATATTTTTGTTGTTTTCCAATAATAATTGCAACGATTGAACATCATCATAAGGAATTGCAGCAAAACCATCGCTAAACGGTCCAAAGTTTTTGCGAGCATTCGCATCATTTGAAAAGGAAATAATAGTTGTTGTACGCCCGTGAAAATTATTTTCACAAACTACAATCACTGCCTCATGTTCATCGATTCCTTTGCTTTCATAGGCCCATTTTCTACAAATTTTGATTGCTGTTTCAACGGCCTCAGCACCGGTATTCATGGGCAACACTTTATCAAAACCGAATAAATCGGTGATAAACTGTTCGTATTTTCCCAGTTTATCGTTAAAAAATGCACGCGAAGTCAAAGTTAACGTTTGGGCTTGGGTTATTAAAGCGTTGATGATTTTGGGATGACAATGACCTTGATTCACGGCGGAATAGGCCGAAAGAAAGTCGTAATACTTCTTTCCGTCAACATCCCAAACATACACGCCTTCACCCCGACTTAAAACAACCGGTAACGGGTGGTAATTATGGGCTCCATACTGACTTTCAAGGGCAATTAATTCTTCTGAATTGATTTTTTCTAAAACTGACATACAATTAAAATTAAAAAAAGATACTTATCAATTCCTACTTATGGAGAGAAATCATCCAATATACTTGCAAAAGTAGCATATTTTCTTTGAGAATGGTGGCTTGAAAAGTTAATTTAAAACCGGGACACTATTTCAAACTCCTGTCAAACAAAAGAAAATCAGCCCCTTAAAGGTCATTTATACCCACTAAATGAAGAATCATGACAAATTCCTATCAGAAAATTATAGGTGCTAATTAACAACATTTTATACATAAAAAAAATGAACAGCAACATGCTTTTTCCTACCGAATACCTTATTTTTGCCCCATGGGAAGAAAGAATACAGACAACATAATTTTTCGAGAAGTGGCTGTTTTAGATGCCGGAGCAAAAGGTGTTTCGGTAGCCAGAGCAGAAGATGGCAAAGTAATTTTTATACAAAATGTCGTGCCCGGTGATGTGGTAGATGTACAAACATTCAAAAAACGCAAAGCCTATTACGAAGGAAAAGCCATTCATTTTCATCAACTATCCGAACATCGAATCAATCCTGTTTGTGAACACTTTGGCGTTTGTGGCGGTTGTAAATGGCAAAACATGAAGTATTCGCAACAATTGCATTATAAAAACAATGAGGTTTATAACAGCTTAAAACGCATCGGCAAGATTGAACTTCCTGATTTTGAACCCATTTTAGGTTCTGAAAAGCAGTTTTTCTACCGCAATAAAATGGAGTTTTCGTTTTCTGACAGTCGTTGGCTAACCGAATCAGAAATTCAAAACGACGATACTATTGCCAACCGAAATGCGTTAGGTTTCCACATTCCCAAAATGTGGGATAAAATATTAGACATCACAAAGTGTCATTTACAAGAAGATCCATCGAATGCTATTCGCAACGAAATAAAAGCTTTTGCCACAGCAAATGACATTCCGTTTTTCAATGCTAGAAACCATGATGGTCTGTTGCGAACCTTAATGATTCGCACTGCTTCAACGGGAGAATTGATGGTTTTGATTCAGTTTTTTAAAGAAGACAAAGCCAAAAGAGAATTGGTTATGAATTTTATCGCCGAACGTTTTCCGCAAATCACCTCCTTACTATATGTGATCAATGGCAAAGCCAACGACACGTTGTATGATCAAGACATCAAGTTATTTAAAGGACGAGAATATATTTTGGAAGCAATGGAAGGACTACAGTTTTCTATTAATGCCAAGTCATTTTACCAAACCAATTCAGACCAAGCCTACGAATTATATAAAATTACCCGCGAATTTGCCGGATTAACCGGAAATGAGTTGGTTTATGATTTGTATACAGGAACAGGAACCATCGCTCAATTTGTTTCGAAAAAAGCAAAAAAAGTCATTGGTGTTGAAGCTGTTCCGGAAGCAATAGCCGATGCAAAAGAGAACGCCAAACGCAATAATATTGACAATTGTGAGTTTTTTGTTGGTGACATGAAGGAAATTTTTAACGCCAATTTTATTGCCAAACACGGCAAGCCAGATGTAATCATCACCGATCCACCACGAGACGGCATGCATGCGGCTGTGGTTGAACAAATCATGCAAATTGCTCCGGAGAAAGTGGTGTATGTGAGTTGTAATTCTGCCACGCAAGCCAGAGATCTAGCATTGATGGATTCTTTGTATAAAGTCACACGTGTTCGCCCAGTGGATATGTTCCCGCAAACGCATCACGTTGAAAATGTTGTACTTTTAGAAAAAAAATAAATGAAACGACTTTTAAAAATAGTTTTAATTGTAGGGTTCACGTTTGTATTTACCAATTGTGAAAAAGATGACATTTGCGACCCGAACGTGACTACCACGCCGCGGGTGGTTATAGAATTTTATAGCATTGAATTTCCATCGGTCTTGCTGCCTGTTACAAATTTATCTGTAAAAGATCCGAATATTACCGAAGCGATGCTTTTTAACGGCGTGAGCAAAATTGAACTCCCTTTAAAAACTTTTCAAGATACAACTACTTTTGAATTTACCATCAATTCGACAGCTACCAATGGAACTAAGAATACAGATGTAGTTGTTTTTAATTATGCCACCCGTGATATTTATGTGTCGAGAGCATGCGGTTTTAAAACCTATTACGACTTGAGTAGTGGTGAGGAAGGGATAGTAATTCAAGCCGATTCAAATAATTGGATCAAAAACAAAACAATCGTAAATACCCAAATCGAATCCGAAAATGACGTTCACATCAAATTATTTTACTAGTATTTTTCTGTTACTGGTTACTTTTTCGTCGTTTTCTCAAGAAACGACTAAGGATAGTATTCCTGTAAAAAATGAGCGTTACGGTATTCGTGCCGGAATTGATTTATACAAAGTCACCTTAGGTTTTTTTGATAAAGATTATCGAGGAATTGAATTGGTGGGTGATATGCGATTGACCCGAAAAATATATTTAGCAGCAGAATTGGGCAACGAAGACAAAACGGTTGACGACGACAAAATAAATTTCACTACCAAGGGAAGTTACATTCGCTTAGGAGCCGACTACAACATGTATGAAAACTGGTTAGACATGGAAAACCTAATTTATGTGGGGATGCGTTATGGATTCAGCACCTTTAGCCAAGAATTAAATTCCTATCAAGTCTACACACCTTACCCCTATTTTGGCGAAGCTCCAACAATTATTTCAGGAGAGAATTACGATGGTTTATCAGCACATTGGTTGGAAGTAGTTCTGGGACTCAAAGCCGAAGTAATCAATAACGTTTATGCAGGTTTTAGTATACGTTTTAATTATTTGCTTGTCAACAATCCGCCAAATGGTTTTGACAATTTGTACATTCCTGGGTTTAATAAAACGTATGAAGGAAATTTTGGTTTTGGATTTAACTACACCTTATCCTATTTTATTCCTATTTACAAGAAAAAAGTAAAACCGGCTGATGAAAAATAATCAATTATTTCATTTCACGAACACCTTTTAAAAACAACCATTTCATAAATACCTTGTCACCGTTCTGCGTTTTAACCATCTGAAACTTGGGAGCTAAAATGATTGCTGCAAAAGCGGCAATAGCAGGGATCGCAAATCCGGTAAGTGTAGTAAACTGTACCAGTAAAACATACCCAATGAAATAGATGGGTGCAAAACCAAAAAAATTATAAACCAGGGCTTTTATCTTAGGACTCATAGTCGTTATTTAAGTGCCAAAAATACTAAATATATTAGAAACCACAGCGTTTTCTATTGTTGTTAAAACGCATACCCTATCTAACTTTTATTTTTATATTTACCACAGTAATAGTAAGCAAATACATGTAAAAATATGCAGTATCGAAGTTTGAATCAAAATGCACCCACTGTTTCATTTCAAGAGGCTGTTATCAATGGACTCGCTCCGGATAAAGGCTTGTATTTTCCAACTGAAATACCCACACTAGACGCTGCTTTTTTAAACAATCTTGAAAATTTAAGCAACGAAGAAATTGCCTTTACTGTTATACAACCTTTTGTAAACAATGAAATACCGGACGCTGAATTGCAACAAATAGTTGCTGAAACACTTTGTTTTGATTTTCCAACAGTTGCAATTACAAGCAATATTTTCTCTCTTGAACTGTATCACGGACCAACAATGGCATTTAAAGATGTTGGTGCTCGTTTCATGGCTCGGTGTTTGGCCTATTTTAATAAAAATAAGCCGGGTCAAAAAAATACAATAGTAGTTGCTACATCTGGAGATACAGGTGGAGCCGTTGCTGACGGATTTTTAGGCGTTACCGGTGTGGAAGTAGTTATTTTATATCCAAGTGGCAAAGTAAGCGATGTACAAGAAAAACAACTTACTACTTTAGGTCAAAATATCTCCGCCTTAGAAGTAAACGGTGTTTTTGATGATTGTCAAGAAATGGTGAAGAAGGCATTTTTAGACGTTGATTTAAAAGACACAAATCTAACCTCTGCCAATTCTATAAACATTGCGAGATGGTTGCCACAAATGTTTTATTTCTTTTTTGCTTATAAACAAATAAAGAAACATGGAAAAAAAATAGTGTTTTCAGTACCTAGCGGTAATTTCGGAAACATCTGTTCGGGTATCGTGGCAAAAAAAATGGGTTTACCCATTCATCACTTTATCGCCGCAACAAACGGTAATGATACGGTTCCGCGTTTTATGAAATCAGGGAGCTATGAACCCAAACCTTCTGTAGCAACACTTTCCAACGCCATGGATGTTGGCAACCCAAGTAATTTTATTCGTATTCAGGAGTTGTATGCTAACAGTTTAGAAGAATTTAAAAAGGATTTCACTGCCAGTAGTTATTCCGATAACGATGCTGTTCTGGCGATGAAAGAATTATATAGTTCCTTCCAATACATTGCAGAACCACATGGAGCCATAGGATATTTAGGTTTAAAAGAATATTTAAATGTACATCCGGAAGCGATTGGTGTTTTTTTGGAAACAGCACATCCTATTAAATTTAAGGAAACGGTTGAATCTACTTTAAAAGTGCTACTTCAGGTGCCTTCACAAATTGAACGCGTTATGCATCAAAAAAAAGTTAGCCTGCCAATTGACAACTATGAACAGTTAAAATCGTACTTGCTAATTGCCAAGAACTCTTAGCCTATCACTAATTGAAAGGTTTACTATTATATTTTTTTTAAAAGGTTATTTCTATATATTTGAGTAATGAAAAATAAGCCGTCCATAATTACTTTTATTTTTGTCATTACTTCTCTTTTTTTGGTAGTAATTTTTCACAAAATTACTATTCACAATTCAGAAGATATTTCTAAAAATTTTATAACACTCAATTTTATAAAAGATGTTTCGTTTATTTTAATAACGGGGTTTCTCTTGCGTTTCATTATTATAAACAACGACCGAAAAAACGCGGGGATTCTCGAAAAACTTAAATCCAATACAAAAGAAATTATAGAATCCAATGAACGCTACGACATTGTTGCGAAAGCCACAAGTGATACAATTTGGGATTGGAAAATACAAGATGATTACTTTGTTTGGAACAAAGGTATCGAGGAGGTTTTTGGTTATTCTAAAAAAGACGTAGGAACCGATTCTAAATGGTGGTTTGAACGAATACATCCGGAAGATACTTTAAAAATGTCGGTCAAACTTTATTCATTCTTAGAACAAAAAACAGAACGTTGGCAGGATGAATACCGCTTTCAATGTGCAAACGGCACCTATAAATATGTATATGATAGGGGTTTTCTGGTAAAAGATGAAAACGGCAAATCGATTCGAATGATTGGAGCAATACAGGATATTACCAAACAAAAAGAAGAAGAACACCGATTAAAACTGTTGGAAACAGTAATTACACAAACAAAAGATGCAGTTGTAATTACAGATACCGATACTTCAAAAAATAGATTACCCAACATCATATTCGTGAATGATGCATTTCAAAAAATGACAGGTTACAAATCAAAAGATGTGATTGGTCAATCGCCCTTATTGTTAATGGGTACAAAATCAAACCCGCTTGAATTACAAAAATTAGAAGAGGCAATTCAAACAGTTAAAGAATGTATCGTTGAAACCATAAGCTATAAGAAATCAGGCGAAGAATATTGGACAAATTTTTCAATGATACCTGTTCATAATAAGGATGGCGATCATACGCACTGGATTTCGATTCAAAGGGATACTACACAGGATAAAAACCAAGAAAAAGAAAAAGAACAGCTCATTCGGGAACTAACTCAAAACAATAAAGATTTAAAACAATTTTCGTATATCACATCTCATAATTTTAGAGCTCCTCTTTCAAATTTAACCGGTTTATTGTATTTGATAGAAGACATACCTATTGAAAATGAAGAGTTAAAAGAAATCCTTAACGGGTTTAAAAAATCAACACAGTTGCTCAACGAAACCATCAATGATTTGGTTAAAGTAGTAATCATTAAAGACAATCCCTCTATTCAAAAAGAAGAGATAATTGTTAATGAAGTCTTTGAAAATGTATTTTTTCAACTTGATAACCAAATTAAGTTACATAAACCCATTTTAATTATCGAGATGGAAGAGCGTTCGCTTTTAAAGGTTAATAAAGCCTATTTAGAAAGCATCCTTCTAAATATTGTTAGCAATGCAATAAAATATCGCTCAAAGGACCGCAAATTAAA
>NZ_JBILTE010000123.1:0-7508 GCF_044371705.1 Flavobacterium sp.
TTCTCTTAATTCATTTAAGAGCTTGTCAATTTTGAGTAAAACTTTTTTATCACCTGACTTTTTATGTTTTTCAATATCTTCAAAAGCTTGATTGGTGAGTTCAATAGCATAACTCATAGTCCCAAAAGTGCTTTTTGTTCTTGTTTTGATAGTTTTTTGGTTTCACCTTTTTCAGCTTGTTGAATCGATGAGTCTATTTTGGCAAAAAATTCTTCTTGAGTCATGGAAGCATTTTTTTCAGATTTGTCAATGATGTATCTAACCTTCATCTCCTCTAGCAAAGATTGAAGAAGGTTTTTCTGTTTTTCATTTTTAGGATATACAATGATGCTTTTCATTTGATGAAAATTTTACTTTAACAAAGTTACTGAAAAAAAATGTAAAATCGATAGTTCGAAAACTATATAATTGGTAGCTAGGACTTTAAAGTGTTTCGTTTATTCCAAACGAAACAAAATAGGCTTACTCGGACTCGCATCATTCTCAAAAGAAGCAAACTGCAAATTCAATAAATACGAACCATCTTTTACTGCATCATCCACAAAAATCAACTCCGTAATCGTGGCGTTTTTTCGTGCATCATCATTCAAATCATTCACGTCTTTAACATTCCAAAAGGCTTTGTGAGCCAATAATTTGCCTTCGTCTTTTTCTTTGTCAACGCTTGGTAGGTCGATTAATAAATGTTGAATGTCTTTTTCTCGAATGAAAGTAGCCGCTTCTTCGTGTAAATAAGGCGGATTGGTGTGGGAATAATTTTTTGATTTTTTTTCGATTAAATTTGGTAAGGTGCGGATGATAATGGCTTCAGGGGAGACGTTGCGGTGCAAGGTCTGTACATTCAATGCTTTTTCCACTTGATTTTTTGTTATCACAAAATCGTCTCCTTGTTGTTCCGGTTGGATGGAAATTAGTTCAGCCGTAAAGAAAAATGTTTTTAATGCTTGATTGATAGAGTAAAATTCTTTGGTAATATGTCCCAAACATTCCGTGTGCGTCCCATGTCCGTGCGGATTAAAAAAAATGTTGTTGAAATTGGTGGTAGCTCCACCTTTCACACTTCCCACCCATGAACCGAATCGAACAGGTTCTATCTGGGGTTTCTCGATGTACCACGCAATGGGATTGTTTTCGGTATTGGATAACGGCAGCGAAATATCAATGGGTTTTGATAAATCTACTTGGAAGGTTTGGTTTTGGTGGGTGATGGTTGCTTTCAATGTTTCAACTTTTTTAACATTAAGAAATTAAGGGCTATTTCATTAAGTTTCATTAAGAAATAATAAAACCTTTCCAAATTTAATAAAATAACTTAAGACTTAATGAAAACCTTAATTATCCTTAACTTCTTAATGTTAAAAATTATCCTAAATTCAACATAAAAAGATCAGAAGCAATCCCATCACTCAAAAACTTTCCTTTTCGAGTGGTTCGCAAAATGTTGTCATCCACAAAAAGTAAATGATCTTCAATGTATTTGGCCGCTTGTTGGTTGAGGTAATCCAAATAGGATTGACCAAATTCGGTTTGAATTCGGTCGAGTGAAATCCCCCAAATGGTTCGCAATCCCGTCATCACATATTCATTATACCGATCGGTTTTGGACAACGTTTCGGTTTCAAGCGGTAATTTTCCCTCCTGAATCGACTTTATATACAATATATTATTTGACACATTCCAACCTCGTTTTTCGCCATCATAACTGTGTGCTGACGGACCAATACCGATGTATTTTTTTCCCAACCAATAACTCGAATTGTTCTTAGAGAAATAGTTTTCCTTCCCAAAATTGGATAATTCGTAGTGAATGAATCCGGCTTCTTCCAGTTTTTCAACCAAAATTTCAAAATGTTCCTGAGCTACTTCGTCTTCCGGTGCAGGAATTATTCCTTTCTGAATAAATGAGTGTAAAGCTGTTTTTGGCTCTACAGTTAACGCATAACTCGAAATATGCGGAATGCCAAACGATAAAGCCGTTTCGATATTCTGAATCCATTTTTCGTTGCTCATTCCGGGAATTCCGTAAATCAAATCGAGGGAAATATTGTCAAAATGTTTCGTCGCTTCTTCCAAACAATTTTTAGCTTCATCAGCATTATGAGCACGATTCATCAATTTTAAATCGTCTTCAAAAAAGGATTGGATGCCGATGGATAAGCGGTTAATTGACGAATTGGCTAATTGACGAATTGTCTCATTATCCAAATCATCAGGATTCGCTTCAACTGTTATTTCCGGATTTTCAACTATATTATAGTTTTTAAAAACTTCCTCAATCAGCAATCGTAAATCTTCAATAGCTAGAACAGAAGGCGTTCCACCGCCGAAATAAATGGTTTCAACCACATCATTTTTGAATTCTTCTTTCCGCATGGCGATTTCTTTAGCCAAAGCCAAAACCATTTCGTCTTTCTTTTTCAGGGAAGTAGAAAAATGGAAGTCGCAGTAATGACAAGCTTGTTTGCAGAAAGGGATGTGTATGTAGATGCCGCTCATTAATGTGTCAATTTTCAATTAGTCAATTAGTCAATTTTCAATCCAATTGGCACATTTACAAATTGCCTTATTTGTTAATTTTGTTCTCATTCTGTTTCACAAACGCGTCCCAACCAGTATAACTTTTCTCTCCAATCACTTTCCCCGAATTAAAAAAATGACAAACAGCTGCCGCCAAACCATCGGTAGAATCCAAATTTTTTGGCAATTCTTTCAAATCTAATAATTGCTGCAACATTTTGGCTACTTGCTCTTTACTGGCGTTTCCGTTGCCGGTGATGGCCATTTTTATTTTTTTGGGTTCGTATTCGGTGATGGGAATTTGTCGCGATAATCCGGCAGCCATTGCTACGCCTTGTGCTCTTCCGAGTTTGAGCATGGATTGGACATTTTTACCGAAAAAAGGGGCTTCAATCGCAATTTCATCGGGATGATGGGTTTCAATCAATTCAATCGTACGTTCAAAAATGATTTTCAACTTGGTGTAATGATCGTTATATTTACTCAAAATTAATTCGTTCAACTGAATGAATTCCATTTTTTTATTGACGACTCTTATTAAACCAAATCCCATGATGGTGGTTCCGGGGTCGATGCCTAAAATGATGCGTTCGTTTGACAATATTTTTTGTTTAAAGTTTGACGTTTCAGGTTTGAAGTTTGTTTCTTTGTAACAATGATTGCAATTCCTCACAAAGCTAAACAATTCCTTTTGGTTCTCGCGAAACTTTTGATAGTTGCTGGAGCATTTTACTATTTATATCATCAATTGCAAGCGAATAACACATCCGATTGGATGAAAATTGGGAGTCAGTTTTCTGTTTTAGGTTTTTTAGGCATACTATCGTTAAGTCTGATTAACTGGATTTTGGAAATTTTAAAATGGCAAAATTTGGTCTCGTACATATGTCAAATTTCCATTAAAGAATCAATGAAACAGACATTAGGTTCTTTAACAGCCTCCATATTTACCCCAAACAGAATAGGCGAATACGGTGCGAAAATGCTTTATTTTGACAAAAAAGACGCTAAAAAAATTGTGTTGCTGAATTTAATTGGAAACAGTACCCAAATGATTGTCACCACTTTTTTTGGAGTTTTCGGATTAGTAATAACCGGTTTACATTTGGAGTTTTTCCAGGGGATTTATACTGAAATTTTAGTGATAGCAATTCTGTTAATTATTCTTCTAACCCTTGCTTACGCGTTTCGTAACCGCGAATTTATTTATGGTTTTACTTTCACAAAATTGATTGTTAAAATAAAAGAAGTACCTCGAAATATTTATAGGACTAATTTTCAATTGGCAACGTTGCGTTATTTTATTTTTTCGCATCAGTTTTACTTTTTATTGGTTTTGTTTGGTGTTTCCCTGCCGTATCCAACAGCAATTGCAACTATATTCGTCATGTATTTTATTGCGTCAATTGTTCCAACAATTCATCTGATGGATTTAGTAATCAAAGGAAGTGTCGCTGTTTTTTTGTTTGGAAAATTGGGTGTAAATGAATGGATTGTCGTTTCAATTACTTTTTTAATGTGGCTTTTGAATTTAGTTTTACCTGTGGTTATTGGAAGTTTTTTTGTCATGCGTTTTAAACTAAAAGAAGCATGATAACAATTGTACTTCTATTGATACTTTTTATTTATGCCAACCTGCTAGTGCTTTTTATCGTTGGCACCAGTAAAGTAAAAGTGCTTCCATTTTCTGAATCAAAATCTGAAACTTGTTTTTCAATTGTAGTGCCTTTTCGAAACGAAGCAGCCAATCTTCCAATGCTTTTACAATCCTTTGAAAATTTAAATTATCCAACCGATCAATTTGAAGTGATTTTGGTGGATGATGATTCATTAGAAAAGTTTCAAGTTTCAGGTTTGAAGTTTCAAGTTCAACTCGTTCCAAATCAAAGAAAATCCAATTCACCCAAAAAGGACGCTATTCAAACGGCTATCAAACAAGCAAAGTATGATTGGATTGTTACTACCGATGGGGATTGTATCGTTCCTGAAAATTGGCTTTTAGATTTGAATAACTATATTCAACAAACTAAAAAAGAAATGGTTTGCGGACCAGTTTTGTTTAAAAAAGCAGACGGATTTTTGTATGATTTTCAGCAAATTGAACTCTTAAGTTTGCAGGCGGTAACCATTGGTAGCTTTGGAATGCAGCAACCATTTATGTGTAACGGAGCTAATTTTACCTATTCCAAAAGTTTATTTCAGCAGCTGAACGGTTTTGAAGGGAACAATACAATTGCCAGTGGCGACGATGTTTTTCTACTTCAAAAAGCAGTACAGTACTATCCGAAGAAAGTGGGTTTTTTGGTAAAATCGAATTTCCTGGTTCAAACAAAAGTTGCTTCTTCATGGAAAGAACTTTTTTACCAAAGAGTTCGTTGGGCGGGAAAATCAACCGAGTATTCTTCCCCTTTTGGAAAAATGGTGGCATTGGTTGTATTGCTTGGAAATTTAACTTTTATCGTTGCACTTTTGGGTTTGATTTTTGGAAGATACGAATGTGCTTTTATACTTTTTATTAAAGTTCTAGTCGATTATTTACTAGCAAGAAGAACAGCAGTATTCTACAAAAAACAGATGAAATCCATTTTCTTAACAGCACTCATTTATCCTTTTTTCAGTACAGCAGTTGCTTTTTATTCGCTTTTTGGATCGTATCAATGGAAAGGAAGACGCTTCTGATTTTTTATTCTTTGATAATCACAGGCAAAATAAACTGTGTTTTCACAGGAATTCCGTCCTTTTGAGCAGGTTCAATTTTTGGAAAATCAACCAGTCTGCTTTTAATTATGCTGTCAATTTTCGCTTTGTTATACGACGTACTGTCAGAAGTAAATAGCGGTTCGAAAGTTATTTGTGAATCAGCTGAAACAGTCACGCGAACATCAATCGTGTCAATAATTGAAGCGTTGACTGTTAACGAATCGGGAGCTATTTTATTTTGAATAATTTGTGAAAGATATTTAAAAAAGCATTCTTTCTTCCGTTCCTTGTCAAAAATGCTGTCGCATTCCGCTACTGATGGATAGACGGTGACTTCCTTCCAATTGATTTCATTTAAACGTTTTTGTAGCAATTCGTCCTCCGATGGCACTTGCTTATCGAAGTATTGACAGGAAACGAGTAGAAATAATAAAGTTAGCGAAAGAATTTTATTCATTATATGTTTGTATGCAAACAACTTGTATTTTTGATAAACCAAATGTAAGAAATTATTTTTATGGATTACCTACTTCTTTTTATCGGTTTTATGTGTATGCTTATTGGCGTTGTTGGAAGTCTGTTGCCTGCATTACCGGGTCCGCCCATTTCGTGGGTTGGTTTGTTGCTTTTGTATCTAACAGAGGCAATACCAATGAGCTATACCGTTTTGGGAATCACCTTAGTTGTTGCCGTGATTGTTGGAGTGCTTGATTATGTAATTCCGGCAAAAGGGACCAAACGTTTTGGCGGAAGTAAATATGGAATTTGGGGGACAAACATTGGTTTAATCGTTGGGATTTTTGCACCGATTCCGTTAGGGTTTATTATCGGACCGTTTGTGGGAGCGTTTATTGGTGAAATGATTCATGATTCAACCGATTCTAAAAAAGCCATGAAAGCCGCCACCGGTTCCTTTATCGGATTCTTGGCATCCACTTTTATGAAGTTTGTGGTTTCTGTTATTTTTCTGGGATTGTTTTTGGTAAAATTCTGGGAATACCGGTATAATTTTATTTATTAGTGGGGCCTAATCGGGCTTTTCACTTCAAGTCCTCGCCCCAAAGCTAAAAATGCTAAAAAGCGGCAAGAGCTTCCGCTGGTCGCTTTGCCACTTTAAGCATTTGAAAGCTTTGTTGCTGTGGGCTTTTCGTTACAATCCCGGGAAGGGAAGAGTGCTACAAACAAATACTCTCACTCACAATAAAACCACTCGTCCAAGCATTTTGAAAATTAAATCCGCCCGTGATCGCGTCAATATTGACAATTTCTCCCGCAAAAAAAACGTTGGGTAAGAGCTTGCTTTCCATCGTTTTAAAATTGATTTCTTTTAAATCAATGCCACCGGCGGTTACAAATTCTTCTTTAAAAGTGCTTTTGCCGTTTACTTGATATTTTCCGCACGTGAGTTGTGCAACCAAATTCTGAAGTTGTTTTTTGGTCAAATCGGCCCATTTGGTTTCCAAAGAAATTTCAGAGGCAACCACCAGATTTTCCCACAACCGATTCGGGAAGTCGAAAGGCGATTTTTTACTGACTACTTTTTTAGCATGTTCCAGTTTTAACTCTTTTAAATGGTTTTCGGTTTCTTCTACAGTAGCATCGTTTAGCCAGTTGACTTCCAAAACAAATTGATAATTTTTATCAAACAATTCGCGAGCTCCCCAAGCAGATAGCCGTAAAATTCCCGGACCACTCATGCCCCAATGGGTAATTAAAAGTGGGCCGGATGCTTCAAGTTTGGAGTTTTGGACTTTTACAGAAGCAAATGCCGAAACGCCCATCAAATCTTTTATTCTAGGATCCTTGATATTGAATGTAAATAGCGACGGAACCGGAGGAACAATTGTATGTCCCAATTTTTCCAAGAGTTCCCAAATTTTCGGATTACTTCCGGTAGTGAGTACAAGGTTTTTACAACGAAAGGTTTGGTGATTGGTTTCCACTTTCCAAGAGTCTTCCGCTTGAAAAAGGGATTGCACACTTTGTCCGGTTAAGATTTCAATGTCGTGTTTTTTGGTAGCATTTAAAAAACAATCAATAATGGTTTGTGATGAATCGGTTACCGGAAACATACGTCCGTCTTCTTCTATTTTCAATTCGACGCCGTGCTTTTCAAACCATTCAATCGTATCACCGGAACAAAACTGATGAAACGGGCCACGCAATTCTTTTTCGCCTCGAGGATAAAATTTTACTAAATCATTGGGTACAAAACAAGCATGAGTCACATTGCATCTCCCACCTCCGGAAACGCGGACTTTCGTGAGCACTTCCTTTCCGCGTTCCAATAT
>NZ_JBILTE010000124.1:0-7492 GCF_044371705.1 Flavobacterium sp.
TGACTGTTGCCACCATCGGTTTAGACGGATTTCCGAGAGCTCGTGTGGTTTTACTTAAAAAATTCAATGAAGAAGGATTTATCTTTTATACCAATTACGATTCCGAAAAAGGAAAAGCCATTGAAGTAAATCCGCATATCTGTTTATCTTTTTTTTGGCATTCGATGGAACGACAAGTAATTATCAAAGGAATAGCCGAAAAAACCACACCAAGCGTTTCTGACGGCTATTTTGAAACCCGACCCAATGGAAGTAAGTTAGGTGCTATTGTCTCTCCTCAAAGTCAAATTATTCCTTCCCGTGATTTCCTGGAAGAAAAACTCAAAGATTTGGAAAATCAATTCAACCAAAAGGAAATTCCAAGACCTTTAAATTGGGGTGGATTTTTAGTTCGCCCGCAAGAAGTAGAATTTTGGCAGGGTCGCCCTAACCGATTACACGACCGAATTCGATATCAACTTCAAGCAGATTACTCATGGAAAATAAGTCGACTAGCTCCATAATTGTAAGAATATAGACATCTATTAGCTATTTTAACGCATTTCGTCGAATTTATTTTGCGTTTAAGCGTTATTGTAGTAATATTGAACAACCAAATAAACCAAACGTTCTTTCTAAACATATAAAAGGTATTTGCCCCACATCTACTTTTAACTTAACCTACTGCTATGTTTGCAAAAATGTATAAAGCAGTATTTATTGAAAAATAATTTAAGTCAGTTTTTTACTAATCAAACTATTGTAGTAAGAAATACAGCTAAAAAGTACTAAGATTTAATCTGAATTAATTGAAATTGTAAAATGAGCGTTAGCGTTAAGGCTAAATTGAACAAAAGTTAAAAATCGAGTTTAATTACAAGTCCATTTATAAAAATTGTAGGAGATGGTTAAGGTTAGTCACAAAGCAAAAAGCAAGAATGACATTTAGATTTAAAATAGCAATAAAAACATATCCGAATAACGGAAACAAAGAATACAAAAATATTTTCATGAAAAGGTAAATTTACCCCGATTTTACCGGACCTATTAAAAGACCGCCCCCGCGGTCTTTTTTTGTTTATACACCTTCTGTGTAAGTTGATTTTGCAAGTATTTTTATGAAGAAAACGTTTAAATCTTAACATTTTTATGTAAATTGCTTGTTCTAATTTTCTCTTTTTGATTTCTGATGAAAAATTTAATACTTATACGACACGGCAAATCAAGTTGGGATGCTCCATTAGACGATAAGCAAAGACCACTTGCCAGAAGAGGTATTCAAGATGCACATTTGGTAGCTAATCATGCAATCGTTTTTTTACCGAAAACAAATATTATTTGGAGTAGTACCGCAAAAAGAGCCTCTGAAACAGCTATTATTTTTGCACAAAATTTGATGTGGCCACTGGAAAGCATTCAATATAAAGACGATTTATACACTTTTGATGCAAACAAACTAGAAAGTGTCATCAAATCATGTTCGGATGATTATGAAAATGTTATTCTTTTCGGACATAATGAGGCAATTACAGAATTAGTTAATAAATTTGGCGATGTGTTTATAGACAATGTTCCAACCACTGGTTTTGTTTCCATTTCTTTTAACACCAACAATTGGTCTTCCATCAGTGAAGGCAAAGTACTTAAAACCATATTCCCGAGAGATTTAAAATGATAAAAGCCGTTCAGTATCGATACATTGATAGAGAAAAAAGCTGGTTAAGTTTCAATGCCAGAGTTTTACAAGAAGCTGCAGATCCCACAGTACCGTTATTAGACAGACTTCGTTTTTTAGGTATATTTTCCAATAACTTGGATGAATTTTTTCGTGTCCGTTTTGCAGCCATCAGACGATTGAGTCTGGCGGGTGAAAGTGGCGAAAAAGTTTTGGGTGGTATCACTTCCAAAAAACTGCTTACCGAAATAACTGATATTGTAATCAAACAACAGTCAGAAAGTCTGCGGATTTTGAATATCATTGAAAAGGAACTCGAAAAAGAGGGAATCTATATTATTAATGAAACACAAATTGCTCCCGAGCAAGAAGGTTTTGTTCACGACTTTTTTATTCAGAAAGTCAGTCCGGCTTTGGTAACCATCATATTGAATGATTTGGCAGAATTTCCTTTGTTAAAAGACACTTCCGGTTATTTAGCCGTAAAATTGGTGATGAAAACATCCAATGATGATGCACAATCGTCTTCTTTTTTTGGATTAAAGAAGCCAAAAAAGGATGTTCGTTATGCCGTCATAGAAATTCCCAATTCGATTAATCGTTTTGTGGTTCTTCCTTCAAAATCAGATAAAAAGTACCTCATACTATTGGACAATTTGATTCGCTATAATCTAAATAATATTTTCAACATTTTTGAATACGAAAGTATTTCTGCTCATATGATAAAAATTACACGTGATGCACAGTTGGAAATTGACAGTGATTTAAGTAAAAGTATCGTTGAAAAAATTTCTGAAAGTGTCAAAGATCGTCGAATTGGCGAACCTGTTCGATTTATTTACGACCAATCGATTGACAAAGACACCTTGAAATTCTTTCTCGAAAAGATGAACATCGACTCAACAGATAGTATCATTCCCGGAGGCAGATACCATAACCGCAGAGACTATATGAATTTACCGGAACTAAACAGACCGGATTTATTGTACCAACACAAAACGCCGCTACCGGTAGAAGATTTAAGTTTAGAAGGTAGTATTCTCCAAAAAATTAGTACCAAAGACTATTTAATCAATGCACCGTATCAATCGTTTTCCTATTTAATTAAATTTCTGCGGGAAGCAGCTTTAGACCCAAAGGTAGTCAGCATTAAAATTACACTTTACCGTTTAGCCAAAAACTCACAGGTAATTAGTTCGCTCATCAATGCGGCAAAAAACGGAAAGAAAGTGACCGTTCAAATTGAACTACAAGCACGATTTGATGAAGCCAGCAACATCAAATATGCAGAGCAAATGCAGACAGAGGGTATCGAACTGATCTTCGGTGTGAAAGGATTAAAAGTTCACAGCAAAATATGTGTCATCGAACGGCTGGAAGAGAACAAGGTCAAACGTTACGGATTTATTTCTACCGGTAACTTTAACGAATCAACGGCCAAAATTTATACCGATGTAACACTATTCACCTGTCATCAGGATATTTTAAAAGACGTTTCAAAAGTCTTTGATTTTTTTGAAGTAAATTATCGGGTACATCGATACAAGCATTTAGTCGTTTCACCACATTATACCCGTAACAAATTTTACAAATTAATTGATCGTGAAATCATGCACGCTCTTTCAGGAAAAGAGACCTTTATAAAGCTAAAAATGAACAGCCTGTCTGATTTTCGTATGATTGATAAATTATACGATGCAAGTCGTGCAGGCGTAAAAGTTAAACTAATTATTAGAGGAATCTGTTCGCTAATTCCCGGTGTTAAAGGAATGAGCGAAAATATCGAAGCAATAAGTATTGTCGATAATTACTTAGAACATTCACGTATCTTTATATTTGGAAATAATGACAAACCTGAAGTTTATATTTCTTCAGCCGATTTTATGACGCGTAATATCGACGCTCGTGTGGAAGTCTCCTGCCCTATTTACGACGAAGATGTTAAAAAGGAACTGATTGATAGTTTTGATGTAGGTTGGAAAGGGAATGTAAAAGCCCGTTTGCACTCAGAAAAACTGGATAATAAATACCGTGTTCGCAACGAAGATGAGCGAATTTTTAGAGCTCAAGTTGAAACGTATAATTACTATCGAGATAAATTGGAAGTAAATCTTGATGAATAATAACCCAGGCGAACCATTGAATTAGAATGATAAATATAAAAACATACGCTGCGATTGATATTGGCTCCAATGCCATGAGGTTATTGGTGTTGAATATCGTGGAGCAACAAGGAAAAGAAACGCAATTTAATAAGAGTTCATTGGTTCGCGTTCCTGTCCGTTTAGGCCAAGATGCATTTACTGTGGGTGAAATATCCGATGAAAATATTCAACGGATGATTGATGCGATGACCGCATTTAGATTATTAATGAAGGTTCATAAAGTTGAAAAATATATGGCTTGTGCTACCTCAGCCATGCGTGAAGCAAATAATAACAATGAAATTGTGGAGATTATTGAACGCGAAGCAGGTATTAAAATTCAAATCATCGACGGTAAAAAAGAAGCTGCCATCATTGCCACTTCCGATTTGAAAGAATACATCTCCACCGATAAAACGTATTTGTATGTGGACGTTGGTGGTGGTAGTACAGAATTCTCACTGTTTGCCAACGGAAAAATTGTAGCTTCAAAATCGTTCAAAAACGGTACTGTGCGTATGCTTAACAATATGGTAAATGAGCTTGTTTGGACAGAAATTGAAAAATGGATCAAAACCAATACCGAACCTTATGAAAATATTACCATGATAGGTTCGGGTGGAAACATCAACAAATTATTTAAAATGACCGGCAAGCAACAAGACAAGCCTCTGTCGTATCTGAATTTGAATGCCCAATATGCTTTATTAAATTCGATGACGTATGATCAGCGAATTTCCGAACTAGCACTTAACCCTGACCGTGCCGACGTAATCATACCCGCTACAAAAATCTACTTGAATGCGATGAAATGGAGCGGAGCCCGACATATTTACGTGCCAAAAATCGGACTTTCCGATGGTATTGTGAAGGCGATGTATTATGGGAGGTTTTAAACTAGCAAATCAACTGTTTTTTAAATTGGATTAAAAAAATCTTTGTCAAATTTTAGAACTTTGACAAAGATCTAAAAGAATTGTTTCGCAAAGCAAAAAATATCATTGCCACTCTGGTTAATCTGTTCCCATAACAATGGATTCCGAGGCCCATTAAAATATAACCCACGCCTAATTGACACATTAACCAATTACCTAAACATCCAAATCAAACGCTTTCCGCAATAACTCCAAATTAGGGTTCAATTCTTTCAATCGATTGAACTTGTCTTGAGGTGTGAAGGCTCGTTTACTGTCCATCGACTCATTGACAACTATTTCAATATCAATATCGTGGTTGTGAAGCATCCCACGTAAATAGCCAAGTATTTCATTCTTGGTTCGTTCAAATTCAATTTTGGTGCCTTCATTAGGTAATTCATGTATGATTTTTGTCCCTTCCAATTTCGGGTCATTCATCATCAGCAAGGAATGCAAAATCATGTGTCCGCGATCTTCCAATTTCTGAGCAAACTTATTCCACTGCAACAGCATATCGGTTTCATTAAACGGCTCTTTGGGATAATTGTCTTCTACTTTAACTACGGATTGATGTTGTGCAACTAGTTCTTTCTTGGCTTTGATGCTCGCCAATGAAAAAGCAGAGACTTTTGTCTCACTTGAAATAGTTGGAAAACTAATTTTTGTAGGTTCAGCAACAACAATTGGCTTTTCTTCTGCTACAATTTCAACTTTTTCTACAATCTCTTTGGTAACAGGAACTACTTCTTCAATAGTGGTTTTGGGTTCCACAGCAGTAGCGACCACTTCAATGGCACCAATTTTTCCTAAGAAATGAAAGGGAGGAATTATATAGCCGTCAACTTTTTTTTTTCTCCATCAAAAGTGATAGAGGCTAATTGCATCAAACAAAGTTCAATGAGTAATCGCTGATTCTGACTTACTTTAAACTTTAAATCGGTATCATTGGCAAGTTCGATTCCTTTTAATAAAAAGTCCTGCGAACATTTTTGTGCCTGCATGCCATACAATTTCTGAGCTTGCTCGCCCGCCTCTAATAAAACTAAAGTGGCAGGATTTTTACAAACCAATAAATCTCTGAAATGCGACGCCAAACCTTGAATAAAATGATGCGAATCGAAACCTTTGGCTAAAATATCATTGAATGAAACCAATAACTCAGGAATAGCATTCTCCAAAATTAAGTCGGTTACCTTGATGTACGTTTCGTAATCCAATACATTTAGATTTTCTGTAACTGCCTGACGAGTTAAATTAGAACCACAAAAAGAAACAACCCGATCAAAAATGGATAACGCATCTCGCATGGCTCCATCTGCCTTTTGAGCAATGATGTGCAAGGCATCGTCTTCATAAGTGATTCCTTGGTGTTCGGCCACATACATCAAATATTCCTTCGCATCCTTGATGGTGATTCGTTTAAAATCAAAAATCTGACAGCGCGATAAAATAGTAGGTATGATTTTATGCTTTTCGGTCGTTGCCAAGATGAATATGGCATGCTTAGGCGGTTCTTCCAAAGTCTTTAAAAAAGCATTAAAAGCATTTGAAGAAAGCATGTGCACCTCATCAATAATATAGACTTTGTATTGTCCCGTTTGCGGTGGTATACGAACCTGATCAATCAAGTTCCGAATATCATCCACCGAATTGTTGGAAGCCGCATCTAATTCAAATACATTAAATGTAAAATCCTCATTCGGATCGTCGTAACCGGGTTGATTGATTTTTCGTGCCAATATTCGGGCACAAGTAGTTTTACCCACTCCTCTCGGTCCTGTAAAAAGTAAAGCTTGTGCTAAGTGATTGCTTTCAATGGCATTCAACAACGTATTTGTAATAGCTTGCTGACCCACCACTTCTTTAAAAGTCTGCGGTCTGTATTTTCGTGCCGATACTACAAATTGTTCCATTGAAAATTGATTGGATAGCAAAGATAAAATTTAATATTCGATTGGCAAGTTGCGAGATTTCAGAAGTTATTCACAATGATAATTGGTGAAAAAACTAACTACCTCCACGAACTAAATCTAGCTTTAATTTGCCACGAATTGCACGAATTATCACAAATTCATTGTTTCAAAAGTCCCGTAGGGATTATATATCAGTTGAACCATGAATTTATGTCGAAAGAAAGTCCCGTAGGGACGAAATATGGGTAGCCCCGTAGTGGCGATATGTTTTTTATCAAAAATTACCTAACCCTCCAATTTTCCATCTAAACCAAATTCAAAAACCTTCCCATCATCGGCCAGAACAACCTCAGGAAAAATGGGTTTCGCTTCTTCTCTAAATCGTTCAATACTCTCGTATCTCGTAGAAAAATGTCCTAATATAAGTGTTTGCACTTCTGCCATTTTTGCAATTGTTGCTGCTTCTTTAGCAGTGGCATGCAATGTTTTTTCAGCTAAATGGGATTCTTTCTCCAAAAACGTACTCTCATGGTATAAAACTGTTACATTTTTGATGTAAGGCACTAATTGTTCATCAAATCGCGTATCAGAACAAAAAGCATAACTTCTGGCAAAAGCCGGATCAAATGAAAGGAGTTTATTCGGAATAATTTCACCGGAATCTAATGTGATGTCGCCACCATATTTTACCTTTTGAAAATATACTTTGTCAACACCGTATTCTTCTAATTTTTCAATATTCAGCTTTCGTTCTTTGTTTTTTTCTTTAAACAAAAAACCGTTGGTGTACACCCGATGTTTTAAGGGAAAAGAGGAAACAACTACTTTTTCGTCTTCAAACAACACTTTTGCATCAGTGCCTGT
>NZ_JBILTE010000125.1:0-7463 GCF_044371705.1 Flavobacterium sp.
TTGTTTTCTTGTAATTGATGGTTTTTTATTTCCTATTGAAAAATTAAATGAAATTTATTTTAGTGAAAAAATTATTAAAGAAATAAGTTTTTTGAAACATGCAACTTATGATAAATCTGTTCTTATGATAAGCACATACTGATTAAATGAATATTCAAGATTTATATGACTTTTGCTTAATCAAAAAAGGCGTCACCGAACATTTCCCTTTCGATGAAGACACTTTAGTTTTTAAAGTGGGTGGAAAAATGTTCTGTTTGACTTCTTTAAAAGATTGGGAAAACGGAACACCTTCGTTAAACTTAAAATGTGACCCAGAAAAAGCATTGGAACTACGTGCCGAATATGATGCGATAACGGTCGGCTATCACATGAGTAAAATTCATTGGAACACGATTGCTTTTCACAGCGATGTGGATGATAAAATGATGCGGGAACTCATTAACCATTCGTATGAATTGGTTTTTAGAAGTTTGACGAAGAAAGTGCAAAGTGAAGTTTTAGATTCCTAACCGCAAAGTTCGCAAAGGATTACGCAAAGAACGCTAAAAACACCTTTGTGAACATAGCTAAACCTTCGCGTACTCTGCGGTTAAATAAGATTAAAGCGATTTCTTCTGTTTTTCCACAAATCCATCCGCTTGCAATTCTAACAATTCGATGGCTCGTTTTTTCTTGTAATCGTATAAAGCTTTATCTTCACGAATATCAGCATACACTTTATCGTAAATGGAAGCATCGGTTTGCTTTTGCAAATCGCTTTGGTATTTGTTTTGAGCTAATACGTTTTTGACTGCCCATTCGCCATCTTCTTGTTTGAAATCATATTCACCTTTGGGCGATAATAATTTTGCAATAATTGGAGATGTTTCGATTGCCAAGAAAAGCAACATGATGAAAAAAGACGGAAGCCAAGGCAATTTATCCAACGCATTGATGCGAGCCATCAAACCATCAAAACCATCGATGATGGGTTGTGTTTCGGCTACTTTTTTATCTAAATTGGTTTGAAGAAGTTTTCCTTTTTCCTCCAAGTCAGCAATTTTGGTTTGATTGGTTGCCTTCAAAGCAGCTAATTCTTGTAAAGCTGCATCGTGTTTTTCACGTTTTTCTTTATAAACCGGACCCTTGCCCAATTTTTTGGTACCGGCCGTTCCTTCGGCTTCGGTGATGAAAACGGCATATAGATCGTTAACTTCTTTTTCTTTTTTAAGGATGTCTGACTTTAAACTGTCAATTTGAGCTTTGTTTTGATTGACGTCGGTTTGGAAATAATTGGTCACTTGCTTTTTATTAGTCATTGCCATTTCGTTTTTCTCTTTCAACAAAACGGTATTGATTTCTTTTTCAAAAATTTTAATTTCCAACGGTTTTGAAATGACAATGGCGATAATAATTGCCAACACAATTCGAGGAGAAGCTTGAATGAACTCATCCAGAGAACTGTCTCTTTTTTTGATGGTGGAAACAATAAATCGGTCGAGGTTGAAAACAAGTAAACCCCAAACCAATCCGAAAAACACAGCGGTATAAACGTTATCGAAAACCGTGTAAAGAGCATAACTACCGGCAATAAAGGCCATAACGGCTGTAAAGAAAACGGTGGCACCAATTCCGGCATATTTGTTTTGTTCGCCGTTGGAACAACTTTCGATAATCTCTTTGTCGGAACCCGAACAAAGAAGGAAGAATTTTTTGAGCATGATGATTGATGATTTAAGTTACTGAAACAAGTTCAGTATAAATGATTGATGATTGATTAGTAGAGATTTAACGCTAAATGTTTCAAATTGTTGTAATTTGTTTCAAGTTTCAAGTTTCAAGTTTCAAGTTTCAGGTTTCAGGTTTCAGGTTTCAAGTTTCAAGTTTCAGGTTTCAAGTTTAAAGTTTCAGGTTTAAAGAAATTAGTTGATTGCACCATTTGCACCCGGGATAGTAGCGGAAAGCCCGCAGGACGGGGTTGAGCTTTTTTGCGGGTTGGGCCGGCGACCAGCGGAAGCCGAGACCAAACCGACAAAAAACCAACCCACGGACGAGGACTTGCAGCGGATAGCCCGAATTGGGGCCATAAAAAAACCGTTTACTCACGCATGAATAAACGGATTTTTAGGGATAACCTTTGTCAAAGTTTGGAACTTTGAGAGAGGTTTAGCGGAAGTTATTTCGATAACTCCACAAAATATTTATAAAACAACGGAATGGTTTCAATTCCTTTCAGGTAATTAAAAATTCCGAAGTGCTCATTAGGCGAATGAATCGCATCGCTATCAAGACCAAATCCCATTAATATTGTCTTGGATTTTAGTTCTTTTTCGAATAAAGCTACAATTGGAATACTTCCTCCGGAGCGAACCGGAATGGCAGGCACACCAAACGTTTCGGAATAGGCTTTATTAGCCGCTTGATATCCAATACTGTCGATTGGCGTTACGTAACCTTGACCGCCATGATGTGGCGTCACTTTAACCTTTACCGATTTTGGAGCGATGCTTTCGAAGTGATTTTTGAACAATTCGGTGATTTCTACCCAGTCTTGATTGGGTACTAATCGCATGGAAATCTTGGCAAATGCTTTACCGGCAATAACCGTTTTGGCACCTTCGCCGATATAACCTCCCCAGATTCCGTTGACATCTAACGTTGGTCGGATGGAGTTGCGTTCATTGGTTACATAACCGGCTTCGCCATGAATATCAGCAATGTCTAATGCCTTTTTATAATTCTCTAATGAAAACGGTGCTTTCGCCATTTCTGCTCTTTCAGCAGTGGTTAATTCTTCTACTTTGTCGTAAAACCCTGCAATAGTGATGTGATTATTTTCGTCGTGCAACGAAGCAATCATTTTAGCTAAAATATTTATAGGATTGGCTACTGCTCCACCATATAACCCTGAATGCAAATCACGGTTAGGTCCCGTAACTTCCACTTCTACATAACTTAGTCCGCGAAGACCTGTTGTAATCGATGGTTGTTGGTTGGAAATCATTCCCGTATCGGAAATTAAAATCACATCGTTTGCCAATTTTTCTTGGTTTCTTTCGACGAACCAACTTAAACTTTTAGAGCCGACTTCCTCCTCGCCTTCAATCATGAATTTGACGTTACAAGGCAAACAATTGTTGGCTATCATGTATTCAAACGCTTTTACATGCATGTACATCTGACCTTTGTCGTCGCAAGACCCGCGGGCAAAAATGGCTCCTTCCGGGTGAATTTCGGTAGTTTTAATTACCGGTTCAAACGGTGGCGATGTCCATAAATCCAATGGATCCGGTGGTTGCACATCATAATGTCCGTACACCAAAACCGTTGGTAAATTCTTGTCGATAATTTTTTCGCCGTAAACGATTGGGTATCCGGGTGTTTCGCATAATTCTACGAAGTCACAACCGGCTTTTTCCAGACTTGCTTTCACTGCATGAGCGGTGTCAATCACATCCTGTGAGTAGGCACTATCTGCACTTACAGAAGGAATCTTAAGTAAATCAATCAGTTCATTGATGAATCGTTCTTTATTTAGTTGAACGTAGTTTTTTATGTTGTCCATTGTAAATTGTATAAGAAAATCAAAGATACAAATTTCAAATTCCAAAAAGGAAATTCCAAATACCAAAAAAGGAAAATTCCACTATAGAAATTCCAAATCCCAAATTTCAAATTCCAAAACTTCCAGATTGATGCAATGATCAAACCGCATCTTTTTTTTGGAATTTGGAATTTCTGATTTGGAATTTAAAAAAAAGGACTATATTTGCACCCACGTATTGAAACAGCTGCTGTTTTATTCACCCGCGGGTATGGTGAAATTGGTAGACACGCCAGACTTAGGATCTGGTGCCGCAAGGTGTGTAGGTTCGAGTCCTATTACCCGCACTTTTTAAAATTATAAAACCCTTAAAATCAATGTTTTAAGGGTTTTTTGTTTTTCATATATTCCTCAAATACTTCCCTTTTTTTAATTTAGCAATAATAAAAGTATTTTTGATGCCATTGGAAATACGATTAACTGTCAATTCAAGAGAGTTTATGATTATTCAGAGTCCTTTGGGTTAGGACTTCGCAAAGGCAATTAAAGATTCAAGATCATGTTTATCAGCCTCTCTTAACGCCTTTATATAGTTGCCTCTTGCCTCTGTGGGCTTTACTAGATTAGCACTTCCCCACGTAAAAATAGTTCTATTGAATAATTTTTCCATTATCAGATCTGCCATCAATCGAGAATGCCTACCATTTCCGTTAGCAAAACAATGAATGCTCACTAAACGATGTTTGAATCGAATAGCCAATTCTTCAGGTTCATAGGTTTTATTGTTAATCCAGAAAAGAGCATCATCCAACAGCTGTTTCAATTCAATAGCTATAAGATAACTCTTGATGCCTATGTTCTTTTCAGTAGTTCTAAAAGATCCTGCCCATTTCCATACTTCACTATACATTTTTTTGTGTAGATCTCTGATAAATTTCTCTGTAAACAATTGCTCTGCTTTTAGTTTTTTACCAAGCGTCCATTGAATCGCTTTCTCGATATTGAGCTGTTCAAATTCGTCCAACTCCTCACGAGTGGTTATTGACGAAATAAGCAATCCCTCATTCTCCGGCTCATCTAGCGGTGTTTGACCTTCTATGTATTCAATCGTTAATCCCATAGATACTTAGGCATTTCACGTTTGATTTCACTAGTTTTTTGTGCAATTGCCTGTTCAATTCGTTCCTTCGAATTTTGCTGGTCTTCCAATGTCATGGTATTGTTCGTCCGCATTACAATTTCGATTGCTAACTGCTTTGCTCGTTTTTCAATCATACTTTCTAACGAATCATGTTTAGAAACAAATCCATACACAAATTGCATATCCAAGGCATTGGCAACTTCACGCAATCTATTTAACGTAATTGTTCCATTGGCTTCTCGTTCTTCAATTTCTTTAACACTTTGAGGTGAAATCGACAACCGATTACCTAATTGACGCAATGACATTTTTAACGCTATGCGAAATGCATTGACCCATCCTTTAGACGGCACAATAGCTATGCTCATAGCTTTAAAAGGAGTTATTTTTTTATCGGTTTGCTGTAAAAGCAAATATTGTTTGTTATTTTTCATAAGGCTATAACCTGATAATTACAAAACAAAATTAAGGTTATAACCTTAAATAACCAAATTTATTTTAAGGGTATTGCCTTATAAGTATCTAGTTGCAATTGTGCTTTTGTAATTTGATAAATAAAAAAGACAATAAAAATATTTTTTAATATCTTTGTTTTAAAGAAAATGCAACAATTAGCACTTAAAAATAGTGAACATGGAAACTCTATCTATCGAATTACTAACCCGAAAACTTAAAAATGCTCCTCAAAGTGTGCTAGATCGTGTTATTGGCTATGTTGATGCACTTTTAGAACCTACAACAAATACTAAACCTTACAGTTTAACCAAAGAACAACAACAAATTTTAGACAGCCAACTTAATTCTGATAAATCTACTTATATTGATGCTGAAACACTTTATACGAACATAAAAAATAAGCATGAATTATAAGCTTATTGTTTCTCCCATTGCTTGATAACAACAACAAAACCAGATCTTTTTGAAGTGGTTAGGTTCTATATTGCTGCGAAGTCAGAGACATTCAGAGCTCAGTGCTACTTTTTGAAAGTAGACTTCGGGGAGCTGGGGAGCCAGGGATCACTTTTTTAAATTTCTTTTTTTTATTGTGATATATTTTTCAGTTGGTATATCAAACAACTCGTTATCTGGTAATTTCTTTTCAATTTTGGAATTAAAAAGTGAATCATAAACTACAATATTACCATCACTTAAAATTGTATATGAATTACCAAAATCATCATATAATTTTTTTTCATGAACTACACCCTTTTTTAATAGTCCTGATAAATAATATTTATATAATATGGGATATTTTCTGTGTGAGACACCGTGTCTACTAAAATAATCATAATACTCATAATTATAATCCTTTTCAAATTGAGATTTTCTTACTGTTTCAATTGTCCAATAATTTAAACCTCCTTTGAAAAAAAATGTAAATGAAAAATAAATAAAAAGAAGTAGAATTGGTATGATAAGAAAAATCTTCAACTTATGTATTTTACAATAAAAAAACACCACCGTAAAAAATAAAAATAAAGCTATAAAAAGTAAAATTTGACTAAAAATCAATTTCTCAAAGGCATAAGTAAAACCAAATATTATTGGTAAGGCTAAAGTGAAAATAGGAATGGAAACAATAAAAATTACTCTAAAATATTTATTATCAATTAAATATGAAAAAATTAAACTTAACAATAATAATAAGAGAATTAAATCGGCACTTAAAATAGTCATAATAGATTATTTATTTTTTTGGTATTAACTTGATTCTTGTAATCTTTATTTCATATGCATGTTCAGGTTTTAAAGAATCAACGTTTATCTCCCTGCTTCCTCACGAACCTATTCATCTGTCATTACAATAAAAAAATCTACCGGTAAAATTTATAGTTCTTATTAATGTTGTTCTTCTTATTCAAAAATACTAAAAACTTTTGTTGTAAACCAGAACCACATGATAAGGATTCGGGAGTAGAAATATTTCTTATAAAAAAAACCATCAAATTCCTCTGATGGTTCAATTATAAACTAAAAACAGAGCTACTTTTAATAATCCATTCTTGAAAATCCAAGATTCTCAATACTTCCTTCCATTCTTTTGTATCCTTCTAAAAAAGGATTTACAGTCACTGAATACGTTAAATCATAAATTAATTCATAGCTGCCGGAAGTTACCGTATATTCACAAATTAAATCGCCTTGCGGATTAAAACTCCAAGTTCCTGTTCCGGTTTGTCCCGCATCGGTAATGGTTAGCGTTCCATTCACATTAAAATTAATAACTAAATTGGAAGCGGTTACTGTTGTTGAAGAAGGATCCGAATTATACCCTCCGGTAAATTCTCCTCCAAATTGATGCAAAAACAACACGCTGGTTACTGCAAATCCGGCTGAATTTGTGGCTGTTACTGAAATGATATTTTCACCCAAAGGCAAATCTTCATTCCATGTTAACATGCCGGTAGTTTCATTGATCGATACTCCTTGATAGTTGCTATTTAAAGTAAAATTTCCTTCTTCATTCCCCCAATTGATATTTGCAACTTCAAGATTTCCAGTGGTATAAAAAGGAATAGGTAAATCTCCCAAATAATAAAAATCAGAGGGTGCAACAACCGTATTGTCGTCGATATCATCTGTACATGAATTCAAGAAAAAAATTCCGAATACGATTAAGAAAATGGATTGGGTTGCTTTCATAGTAGGTTGTTTTAAATTAGTAGATTAATTGACTAAACGAATATATGCATTTATAGTTCTGCAGGCTAGTCAAAATTCTATCAAATAATATGCCTCAATATATTTCAAATAATAAAATGGAAGAAAATTATAAGGAAACCCCTTTAAAAAGCT
>NZ_JBILTE010000126.1:0-7449 GCF_044371705.1 Flavobacterium sp.
CCCGTATAATAATTTAGACCTCTTGCAAGAGTCACATCCAAATCGATGACTGCTGTTTGCAAACCTAATTTTTCTATGGTCTCACAAATGAATTGCAATTCCTCTACACCTTTTTTACCTTCTTCTGAAGAAGCTAATAACTGATTTAATTGTTCGATTTTTTGAGCAACTGTTCCGGTAAATTGAAACAGCGGTTGCACTTTTTCAATGGCTTCAGGTGAAATTCCTTTTTCAAGCATTTCATTTTTCACACCTTCCTCTCCTATTTTATCTAACTTATCCAAAGCAACTGTAAAATCAATTAATTTGTCCTTCGCACCAATCACTTCGGCGATACCCGAAAGTACTTTTCGATTATTAATTTTGATGGTTGCACCGCCCAATCCTAAATCAGTAAAAACGGCGTCATATAATTGTACCAACTCCACTTCCTGCCACAATGAGGTAGAACCTACCACATCGGCATCGCATTGGTAAAACTCTCTAAATCTTCCTTTTTGCGGACGATCGGCACGCCAAACAGGTTGAATTTGATACCGCTTAAACGGAAATTCAATTTCGTTTTGGTGTTGCACCACATAACGAGCAAAAGGAACTGTTAAGTCGTAACGTAAAGCTTTTTCGGAGATTTTTGAAGTTAGTTTTTTGTAATCAACAACATTCAATTCATCTGCACCAACTTTATCCAAATAATCTCCCGAATTCAATATCTTAAAAATCAACCGATCGCCTTCGTCGCCATATTTTCCCATCAAGGTTTCTGAATTTTCAAACGATGGTGTTTCAATGGGCTGAAATCCGAAAAGCTCAAAATGATGTTTCATTTTTGAACTAATGTAATTGCGTTTGGCTACTTCTGCCGGTGAAAAATCTCTCGTTCCTTTGGGAATACTTGGTTTTTGAGCCATTTTAGGATTAATTATAAAGTTTGATGCTGCCTTTTTTGCCTGCTTTGCAGGAGATTGCTAGTTCGACTTCGTCATTTTTCGGAATGACAAAAAAGAAAAGCTCTGCAAATATCTTACTTTTTAAAGAATTTCAAGAAACTTGTAACAAATATTGTAAAAACGAGTCCTATTTGCATCATGACAGGATTAGTAAAAGAAAACATCAAAATTGCATTAGGTTCCATCAAAACCCAATTGCTCCGAACGATATTAACCATTCTGATTATAGCCATAGGAATTACTGCGTTGGTTAGTATATTAACAGTGGTATCCGCCTTAGAAAACGATTTGTCGTCGAACTTTTCATCGATGGGAGCCAATACGTTTAATGTGCGATTGTACGACATGGAAATTCGCATTGGTGGCGGTCGTCGCGGTCAAGAACGAGAAAAAATAAATCCAAATATAACGTATACCGAAGCCAAAGCATTTAAGGATAAATTTAATTATCCCTTGGCTTACACTTCGCTTTCTTTTGACGCTACTTCAAATGCAGAAGTAAAGTATGAAAACCAAAAAACAGATCCGGAAATAAGTGTGTTGGGTGTTGACGAAAATTACATGAACAATTCTGGATTAGAATTGGAAAGTGGACGAAATTTCAGCAGTTTCGACATCGACAACAATATTAATGTTTGCGTATTGGGTTCCGATTTTCAAAAAGGTCTCTTCAAAGACACCAACCCTATCGATAAAATCATCTCCATGCGTGGTGCCAAATTCAAAGTCATCGGTATTTTGAAAGAGAAAGGCTCCACTTTTGGAAACAGTCAGGATTTACGAGTATTTATTCCTATTCAAACCGCACGATCGTTGTACACGCTACCTAATGTGAACTATAATTTAAGTGTTTTGGTAGAGAAAAAGGAATTATTAGATGCTTCCATTGATGATGCCATTCAAACCATGCGAAATGTTCGAAATTTAAGTCCGGTGGAAGAAAACAATTTCAGTATCGTCAGAAGTGACGAGTTAATTAATACCATTCTATCCATCACAGGTGCTTTGGGAGCTTCTGCATGGGTGATTGGAATTATTACCATTTTTGGTTCTTCCATTGCATTGATGAATATCATGCTGGTTTCTGTAACCGAACGAACCCGCGAAATCGGTGTTCGTAAAGCTTTAGGTGCCCGACGAAAAACCATCGCATTTCAATTCTTTACAGAAACAATTGTTATTGGTCAGTTAGGTGGACTACTTGGTATCATTCTAGGAATTTTAATTGGTTCGATTGCCGCTTCTATATTTGATTTTGCCTTTGTCATTCCGTGGAATGCAATTTTTGCAGCAGTTACGACAAGTTTTATAGTGGCATTGATTTCGGGACTTTACCCGGCTCTGAAAGCAGCAAAATTAGACCCAATTGAAGCTCTGCGTCACGAATAATTTTATTTAGTTGCTCTTAGCATTCGGTCATTTCCATAAATATCTTTGCGAAGTTCTATTTGTGTAAAACCATACGATTTTACTAATGCAATCGTTTCAGGACCCAAATATTGGTTGATTTCAAAAAACAATTGTCCGTTTGGTGTCAGGAATTCGTGAGCTAAACTGCAAATTTTTCTATAAAAAAGTAACGAATCATTGTCGTCCACAAAAAGAGCTAAGTGTGGTTCAAATTGCAGTACATTCGCAGCAATTTTCTCTTTTTCAAGGTTACGCACATACGGTGGATTGGAAACAATAACATCGAAAAGCTGATGCAGCTTTGTGGCAGTTAAAATATCTTGTTGAAGAAAAGTGACAGCTACTTCATTGATTACTGCATTTTTACTGGCAACTTCTAGTGCCTTTTCAGAAATATCTAGTGCACAAATAGTTGCTGTTGGCAAATTCTTTTTTAAAGCAATCGGAATACAACCGCTTCCCGTTCCGATGTCCAAAATAGAACTACATGCTTCATTTAAATGGCTTTCAAGTATCCACTGCACCAATTCCTCGGTTTCCGGTCTTGGAATTAAAGTGTTTTCGTTCACATAAAAAGTCAACCCATAAAAAGACGTTTCACCTAAAATATACTGAATGGGCTTCTGCGTTTTAAGTTGGTTTAAAACGGTATTCCACTTTTGCTGTTCTTCCAAAGTAATTTCAAAATTGGGATGCAAAGCCAAATCAACCCGCTTTATTTGATGAAATTTTTCAAGTGTTAAATAGAAAAATTGATCAATTTCCATTGTATCAAAAAACGTTGCTAATTCGTTTTGAAAAAGGTCTTTGTATTTTTTTACAAGCATTTTAAACAATGAATCTACTAATTTATAAATCTTTCAACATCCAAACCGGACAGGAAGTGTGACCTGTGCAACCCATTGGAGCATCGATGTAGGCAAAACCAAATTTTTTATATAATTTTTGTGCATCATGCATGTAGGGCATGGTTTCCAGGTAACACTGCTCATAGCCAAAAGAGCGTGCTTCGTCTAAACATTGTTGCATCATTTGCATTCCTAAACCCAGTCCGCGAGCTTCCGGTAGAAAATACATTTTTTGCAATTCACAAATGGTTTCACTTTCATTCGCCAACTGACTAATTCCGGCTCCTCCTATTATTTGGTTGTTATGTTCCACTACAAAATAACGGCTTCTATTCACCGAATACGTTTCAAACATACAATCTAATGATGCATCCGCATAGGCGGTTCCCACTTTTGGGACATTGTGTTCAATTAAAACCGTTCGAATAACTTTTGCTACTGCTTGATTATCTGCTTCTTGAATGGGTCGGATTTGGGTCATAAAACTAGAATTCTGAAATTCATGGGTAAAAGTAAAACTATTTCGACTTTAATGAGCAAAAAGCTTAAATTTGTGTCTCTATGAATCACAAAATTTACATGCAACGATGCATTCAATTAGCCAAAAACGGTTTGGGAACTACCTATCCCAATCCGCTGGTTGGAAGCGTCATTGTGCATGAAGGAAAAATTATTGGCGAAGGTTGGCATCAAAAAGCGGGAGCACCACATGCTGAAGCAAATGCGATTAATTCGGTAAAAAATAAAATATTACTTCCTCAATCAACTATTTATGTCAGCTTAGAACCTTGCAGTCATTTTGGAAAAACACCTCCCTGTAGTGATTTAATTATTCAGTATAAAATTCCAAAAGTAGTTATTGGTACTGTTGATCCCAATGAAAAGGTAGCTGGGAAAGGTATAGAAAAACTAAAAAGTGCAGGGGTTGAAGTGACGGTTGGACTATTAGAAAAAAAATGTGTTGCACTCAACAAACGTTTTTTTGCGTATCACAATCGCCAACGACCGTATATCATTTTAAAATGGGCAGAAAGTGCAGATGGATTTTTGGCTCCTGAACAAAAATCGGAAAAAAAACCGGTTTGGATTACCAATCCATATTCCCGACAATTAGTGCACAAATGGCGAACAGAAGAAGAAGCAATTTTAGTTGGAACAACAACAGTTTTAGAAGACAACCCGCAATTAAACAGTCGTGATTGGTTTGGGAAAAATCCACTACGACTTGTAATCGATCGATTGGGAAAAATCTCAAATAACTATGAAGTAAAAGACAAATTGCAAAAATCAATTATTTTTACGGAACAAGAAAATAGTTTTACCGATGAAAATTTAATCTATGAAAATTGTATCTTTGATAGTTTACTGCCAAATAAAATAATTGCTCATTTATATCAAATAGGTATTCAATCAGTTATTATTGAAGGAGGCCAAAAAACACTTCAAACCTTTATTGACGCCAATTTGTGGGATGAAGCAAGAATATTTAAAGGAACTGATTATTTTAAAAAAGGTTGCAAAGCCCCCTCAATATCAGGTAAAATTATAGCTCAAAGCAAAAGTTTAAACGACCAACTTTTAATTCTTAAAAATCATGATTAATGCAATAATTTTCGACTTTGGTGATGTTTTTATCAATCTGGATAAACCGGCATTAGAAAAATCATTCCGTGATTTAGGCTTAAAAGAATGGTATCAAGATTTGGACCAACTAAACAAACGTTTTGAAGTGGGCAAATGCTCTGAACTTGAATTTATTGAGGGTTTTCAGAAATATTTACCTCATGCATCAATTCATGATATCAGAAAGGCGTGGAATTCGGTTTTGGGAAAGTTTCCTTTACATCGATTAGAATTTTTACAAAGTCTAAAAGGCAAATACCGACTATTTTTATTGTCAAATACAGATGAAATTCACATCAGCCATTTTGAACACCGGGAAGGCATGTCGTTTACCCGTGATTTTTACAATTGCTTCGATAAAATCTATTTTTCTTATGAAATGGGTATCAGAAAACCGGATGTTGAAGTATTCAAATTGCTGATTAACAAACATGAACTATCGCCCAAACGAACACTATTTATTGATGATAGAAAAGACAATACAGATGCTGCAGCCTCTTTAGGATTGGAGGTTTGGCATTTACAAGTGGGTCAGGAAGATGTGACCGATTTATTTGCTAAAAAAATTATTACGCTGTGATTTACATTTTGCTTAGCGTACTTTTTAACGCGGTTCTTTTTATTATTTTAAAGTTATTTTCCAAATTTGATATCAATACCTTACAGGCATTAGTAGTTAATTATTTTACTGCTTTTGTAATGGGTCTTCTTTTTTTAGAAGGTGGCTTTGTTTACTCAGAAATTATACAAAAGCCATGGTTTCCTGGTAGTTTCATGTTGGGATTTTTATTTATCGCCGTATTCTACGTAACTGCATTAACTGCTCAGCAAAATGGATTATCTGTTGCTTCGGTAGCTTCCAAAATGTCAGTAATCATTCCCGTATGTTTTGGAATGTATTTATACAATGAGTCCATGGGTATCCTTAAAATAATTGGTGTGTTACTGGCATTGATTGCAGTGTATTTTTCATCAAAAAAAGAAGTGGGAAGTGTGTCTGATTACAAAAACTTACTACTACCTGCAATGGTTTTTGTGGGTGCAGGAGCCATTGACACCAGTTTAAAAATAATGCAAAATAATTATTTGAGCTCAAACGAAATTGGTTTGTTTTCTTCGCACACCTTTTTAATGGCATTTTCTGTGGGTGTATTTCTGATCGGTTTCAACATCTTGAAAAACAAAATGAAAATCACCGGAAAAAGTATTCTTGGCGGAATCGTCTTAGGTATTCCAAACTATTTTTCTCTATATTATTTAATCAAAATGTTAGATAGCCAGGTTTTTGAAAGTTCTACTATTTTTACCATTCACAATGTTGCAATAGTTATTGTTTCAACATTAATTGGCATTCTGTTTTTTAAAGAAAAAATATCCTTGCGAAATGGCATCGGAATTACTTTAGCGTTGATTGCGATTTATTTAGTTACTAATTAAATGAGCGTAAAGGATACGTATAAAACCATTTTGACACCTTCAGAGGAAGTGCTTTTCAAAGAAAAGAACAGTAAATTTTTCGGGCAAGCTTTTCCTGTCAGTTCAGAAGAAGATGTAAAAACAATACTTGAACAACTAAAAAAAATGCATTTTTCTGCCCGGCATTGGTGCTATGCTTACCAAATAGGAATAGAAAAAATTAGTTTTCGTGCCAATGACGATGGTGAACCAAACAATAGTGCAGGAATGCCTATTTACGGACAGATACAATCATTTGACGTAACAAATATACTAGTGGTGGTGGTTCGATACTTTGGCGGAGTTAAACTAGGGGTAGGCGGACTCATTACTGCCTATAAAACAGCTACCCAACTTACAATGGAAGCTTGTGATATAATCGAAAAAACAATCGACAGTGTTTTTGTAATCACCTATGCGTATAAAAACATGAATAAAGTCATGCGAATAGTAAAAGAAAAAAATATTTTAATCGTGTCTAAGAAACTCGGAGAAAACTGTCAGCTAAAAATAGCCGTTCGAAAAAAAAATGCCAAAGAAATCTTCGACATTTTTTCTAATCTTTTTGAAGTCACCATTATAAAAGCAGATTAATTTTCTTGTAATTCCAATTTTTCAATAATCTCCTTGATGTTTTTAGGCGGTACTATTGGCTTGCCTGTTTTTATATCAACAAACACCAAAACAAAATCGGCAGTTGTTAACAGCTCTCCTTTTTCATTCTCAATTTTACAAGCAAATTCAATCTTTACAGACGTCTGATTTTTGAATGAAGTGATCACTGTAAGTACATCATCATAACGTGCTGGTTTTTTGTAATTTATATTAATATTAACAATTGGAAGTGCTACTCCATTCTCTTCCATACTTTTATAGGATATACCTTGGCTTCGCAACCACTCTACCCTACCTATCTCAAAGTAAGGCAGGTAGTTACCGTGATAAACTACTCCCATTTGATCGGTCTCCGAATAACGGACTCTAACTTGTAATTGATGTTCTTTCATATGTTATTTGTACTATTTTTCTTGGTGCTATTTTTATAAAAATTAAAACATCTTTACAACAATTTTTTTATAAAATCAATAGCAATTAATTTTTTTTTAAGGTTTTTTGTTCACATATTTGTTAACCCAAAATTTACAAAAGAAAACCTCTTTTTCAAT
>NZ_JBILTE010000127.1:0-7333 GCF_044371705.1 Flavobacterium sp.
AAGTGTATTCATTGTTAGGGCATTTACTAGTAAGTACAACAACAGATTTTAATCGAATAAATATCCAGAATATTTCTAAAGGAGTGTATATTGTAGCTGTTTATTCCGGTAATCGAAAAAGTTTCAAGAAAATGATAGTCAATTAAAAATATCTGAAAATCTTTTTGATAATACCCTTCTACTTTGCAATGTTTGTAAAAATAGAAGGGGTTTTTTATAACCAAATACAAAGATGCTTATAAATAAAGTTAATTATAAGTTCATCTTTTCCGCTTCTATTAAATTTCAAAAACTTATAAATCAGGAAGTTATTTACAAATATACTTGCTTTTTAAAATTAAATGGTATACATTTGAATTAGTTGATATACTAATCAGATGAAAAATTTATTAGTACTATTAGTTTTTCTTCAAAGTACCTTATCCTATAGTCAGGATAATCCAGTGCTATTTACGGATGCACTGCGTGTAAATTTCTCCAAATATAAGAGTCAAAGTAACCAAGCTTTCAGCCAAGGCGATATAGAAAGAGGTCAGTTTTTGTTTGACAGTTTAGTTCAAAACCAATTAATTGGTTCCAAATTCAACAATTATACCTTAAAAAGAGTTTCAGATAGAAAACTCAAAATGAGCAAAGTAAAAAAACCTATTTTTTTAGTTACCTATGCCGCATGGTGCGTTCCCAGTAAAGGTGAATTCTTAGCACTAAATAAATTAGCAAAAGAGTATCATAATGATATTGAATTCATTGTGATTGTCTGGGGAAAGAAAAAAGAAGTAAAAAAATATGCCAGCAAATTAAGTGGACAAATTGAGGTATGCTATGCTCATAAAACTTTTAGCAGCGGAAATGAAATAGTTGAAAATTTGAGAGAAACGCTTGGTTTTCCCACTTGCTATTTGATTGACTCCTATCTTCAAGTAGTTGATATAAAGAGAGGTTCGGCACTCGTACCCTTAAAAACACCAACTAAAAAAGCGGTCGAGTTAAATTATAATTTATTTAAAGAACGTTTGGCTGTAATAGCCCTACCAAAAGATGAGACCGGTGTATTGGTCAAAAAGTAACTATTTACCAAAAATCATTTTTCCGGCTACAATTAAAAGAATAAAACCAAACACCTTTCTCAACATCTTTTCATCAATTTGAATAGCGAATTTGCTTCCTAAATAACCCCCGATTACAAAAAACACAGCAATAACTGCTGCATATTTTAGATCAATATATCCTTCTTTATAATAATTGAAGGCTGCTAAAGCAGTCACCGGCACAGCCAAAACTGCTAAACTTATTCCTTGTGACTGGTGTTGTGACATTCCTAATAATAAAAGCAAAGGAACCATAACGATACCGCCACCAATTCCTATCAAACCGCTCAAAAAACCGGCAAACAAACCAATACAGAGTAAAAAAAGAATAGTTGTTAAGGTCATTTTCATTGGAATCTATTAATATCCTTCTGTTGGAATATCGATTTTGTATACTTTCTTAGTTTTATTATCTAATTTCGTATCTCTCAACCATTGGTTGTGGATTTTCAAAACTTTATAGTTAATACCTTGCGTCTTGGCAAATGAAGCTAAGTCTGAAACTGTTGAATCTACAATTATTTGCTTAGTTTCTATTGGAAAATACAATTGCTCGTTTGGCAAAGTAAATCCGTATTTGTCAGGATTTTTCATAATCTCTTTAAGTGCCAAGATTCTAAACACATAGCGGGAAGTTTCTTCTGTTAACAACAAATCGTAATAATCTGAAACACCTTGTCTTTCAATTTGTTTATTAATTCCGGCCATTCCACCATTGTAGGAAGCCGCTGCTAATGTCCAATTTCCAAATTTATTCTTTGCGGCTTTCAAATAATCACAGGCTGCTTGCGTTGATTTTTCTATATGGTAGCGTTCGTCTACAAAATCATTTACTTCCATGCCGTATTCTTTGGCTGTTTGCGGCATAAATTGCCAAACACCCCGAGCTCCGGCAGGTGAAACTACATTGACTAAACCACTTTCGATAACGGCCAAATACTTAAAATCATCCGGAATTCCATTTTTTTTCAAAATCGGTTCAATAATGGGAAATACACGATTGGCTCTTTTGAGTATTAATGTTGTGGTTGAATGTAAATTGGTATTGATGACCATTTCTCGATCTAAACGTTCCACAACATCCGCTATATTCATAGGTGTTGATTCACCGGCAAAATCAATGGCCTTTGGTAAACCGTAGGAACTTACAACTTGTGGTTTGACACTTGTTTGTGTCGTTGCATAAATAAATACACCCGATACTGCCGCAATTGCAGTTACTAATCCTATTTTTTTTATCCAATACATCTTCATCACTATTTCTTTTAAAATGTAAAACTACAAAAATCAATCCACTCCTGAATCTTCCAAAATAAGTTTTGGTAAATTTTCATTCAACCACTTGTATTTATTCAAAACCAAAATATGTGTTCCACCTTTAACTACAATGGCATTTGTTATATTTTTGATTGGAAAAACCTCATCTTTATCGCCGTGTATGTGAATTACATTCACATCTGCCACTACCCTATCCCAAAGTAATACCGATTTCAATGCCCAATCCAAATAAGATTTATCGCGAATGGACAAGTATTTTTCATATAATTTCAACCGCTGGTTTATTTTATCTCCCAAAGAAATTTTAGCCAAACTTTCAAAATAGGAAACCACACCTGTTGGCACAATCGTATATAGTTTTACTGCTTTGGCAATTTTCATCCTTCGGGGAAATTCAGTATTTGTTTTCACACTCGAAATGATGATCACTTTTCTTGCTTTACAAAATTCTGCCATTTCCTGAACTAAAATTCCACCAAAAGAAACCCCCAATAAAACTGGATTTTCATGTTTAATTTCTAAAACCATTCGTTGAGCATACGCTGCTAATGTTTCGCCTTTTAATGGTATTTTCCATTCTAATAATATCATTTCAAATACATCTGCAGGCAGTTCAATACGCTCAAATATATCAGTGCTTGCTGCCAAACCCGGCATACAATAAACAGCAATTTTAGTCATAGAAAGTACAGAAATTATTTTTATAAAATTAAAATTAAATATTCACAAAAGGTCACTGAAAAGGGTTAAATATATAAGCTATTATGTTAAATAAAAAAGTTTAACGAATTACGATGGAAGATAAAACACTTAAAATCACTATCTTTGCAGCGGAGTTTAAACCTCATTTTACTTCCTAAAATACAATCAAATGAGTCATTTAACCATGGAAATCAAAGACAATCAATTATTGAGACAATTTGAAACCCACACTACCGAAGGTTTACTGGTTTTGGAATATTCTATTCAAGAGCGAAAATTATTTCTTACCAAACTTAACCCGCCTGAAAATCTTGACACTGAATTTGTAGATGATTTTATCAAGATGGTCTTGGCAACTGCTGAAGAACGAAAATTAAAAGTTGTTCCGACACATCCTAAATTAGCATTATTTTTCAGAAAAAATCCGGTGTACAGAGAATTACTTCCTCCGGGAATTAAAATATAAAGATGAATTGTCCGCTTTGTGATCATCCATCCAATCACTTTTACTCCTACGATTCAAGAGAGTTTTACTTCTGTACTAATTGCTTTTCGGTTTTTTTAGACCGAAAAGATTATGTTTCGATGGGTGAAGAAAAAAGTCGCTATGAAATGCATAACAACGATGTTAACGATGTGCGTTATCAAACGTTTGTGTCCCCTATTGTAGATGGTATCTTGAAAGATTTTAAAAAAACGGATAAAGGTTTGGACTTTGGTTCCGGAACCGGACCGGTGATTACAAAAATGCTTCGCGACAATGAGTACGACGTGCAAGAATACGACCCCTTTTTTGCCAATCATCCGGAAGCACTAGAAAAAAAATACGATTATATCGCCTGTTGCGAAGTGATGGAGCATTTTCACACTCCAAAAAAAGAATTTGAATTGCTTTTCAATCTTTTAAAACCGGGCGGAAAATTATATTGCAAAACTGATTTGTTTTCCGAATCAAAAAACTTCGATTCTTGGGGCTATAAAAACGATCCCACACACGTTTTTTTCTACCATCCAAAAACAATGACTTGGATTCAAGAAAATATTGGTTTTTCAAGTGTAAAGATTGACGGGAGATTGATTATTCTTGAAAAATAGAACTTTTTAAACAGAAATAATATCCCTCACGAACTCCATCCGTACCGAACCATCTTCATCAATCTTTGTCAATTTGATTTCGTGTAATGTATTGACCAATTCCGGATTCCAAGGGGTTTTTACTTTTACGTAATTTTCGGTAAATCCATGAATATAGCCTTCTTTGTTTTCAGATTCAAACAAAACGGTACGCGTGGTTCCGATTTGGCTTTCGTAGAAGGCTCTTCTTTTTTTAACAGACAATCCACGAAGCATTTTGCTGCGTTTCGAGCGGACATTTCCGGGAACGATTCCTTCCATTTCCGCTGCTTCGGTATTATCTCTTTCAGAATACGTGAAAACGTGCAAATAGGAAATGTCTAAGTCATTCAAAAAATGATACGTTTCTAAAAAATGTTCCTCTGTTTCTCCGGGAAAACCAACAATCACATCCACACCAATGCACGCATCAGGCATCACTTCTCGAATTTTATTCACGCGATCCACATACAATTCACGCAAATAACGACGTTTCATTTTCTTTAAAATGTCGTTACTTCCCGATTGCAACGGAATATGAAAATGCGGTACAAACGTCCGACTTTTGGACACAAAATCTATCGTTTCATTTTTCAATAAATTGGGTTCTATGGAGGAAATTCGCAAACGTTCAATACCTTCTACTTCATCCAATGCTTGTACCAATTCTAAGAAAGTATGTTCGTGTTTTTTATTGCCAAATTCACCTTTGCCATAATCACCAATATTCACACCGGTCAATACAATCTCTTTAATTCCTTGTTGCGAAATTTCTTTGGCATTTTTCAATACATTTTCCAATTCATCACTACGCGAAATGCCACGAGCCAAAGGAATCGTACAATACGTACATTTATAATCGCAACCGTCTTGCACTTTTAAAAACGCCCGCGTTCGGTCGCCAATGGAATAACTTCCCACATAAAAATTAGCTTCTTCAATCTCACAGGAATGTACTTCACCTAAGTCGTTTTTACTTAAATCATTTAAATAATCGGTGATTTTAAATTTTTCAGTGGCTCCTAAAACTAAATCTACTCCGTCAACGGCAGCCAATTCTTCGGGTTTCAATTGAGCATAACATCCAACAGCGGCAACAAAAGCTTTATCATTAGTTTTCAATGCCTTTTTTACAATTTGCTTGAATTGTTTATCGGCATTATCTGTAACCGAACAAGTATTGATGACATAGATATCGGCAACTTCTTCAAAATCAACGCGTTCAAAACCTTCCTGTTGAAAATTTCTGGCGATGGTAGAGGTTTCTGAAAAATTCAATTTACATCCTAAAGTGTAGAATGCTACTTTCTTTTTGTGTTCCATAAAATAGCTTAACTAATGAAATCGTTGTCAAAAAGTTAAGGCTGCAAATTTACACAGATTTTTTAAACTTTAGTATTCCAATTTTCAATTTATGCTAACTTTACAGCAATTATCTACATTCAATAATTGCTTAATGAAAAAAATTCTTTTCCTTGTAACACTATCGCTTCAGTTATTGTTGCTTTCTTGTCATGATTCCAAAGAAAACAACAAAGAACTTTTAGTATTTAGATACAACGAAAGTGCAAACATTGCCACTCTTGACCCCGCTTTTTCAAAATCACAAAACATTATTTGGGCTTGCAATCAATTGTTTAACGGACTGGTTCAATTAGATGACAGCTTGCACATTCAACCGGATATTGCTAAAAGTTGGACGATTTCAGCAGACGGAAAAAAGTATCAATTTGTACTTCGGAACGATGTGTATTTTCATAAGCATCAGTTGTTTGGAAAAGATTCCACACGAACAGTAAAAGCAAGAGATTTTGAATACAGTTTGAAACGACTAAAAGATGAAAAAGTGGCTTCTCCCGGTGGATGGATTTTGCAAAATGTGGAGAATTTTCAAGCGATAAATGACACGCTTTTCGAAATAAAATTAACGAAATCTTTTCCTGCATTTTTAGGATTATTATCGATGAAATATGCGTCAGTCGTTCCGCAGGAAATTATTGAAAGTCCGAATTACGATTTCCGAACCAAACCCATCGGAACAGGTCCGTTTCAGTTTAAATTTTGGGAAGAAAACGTCAAATTGGTTTTGCGAAGAAATCCGATTTATTTTGAAAAAGACGAAAGCGGAAAGCAATTACCCTATTTAGAAGCCGTTGCCATTACTTTTTTACCTGATAAGCAAAGTGGATTTTTAGAATTTATTCAAGGAAAAATGGATTTCGTCTCCGGTTTGGATCCCTCGTATAAAGATGAAATTCTGACACAAAAAGGCGAATTACAACCAAAATATGCCAATGAAGTCAATTTAATCAGTGGTGCGTACCTCAACACCGAATATTTAGGTTTTCGAATGGATGGATCGGATCAAACGATTTTGGACAAACGCATTCGTCAAGCTTTGAATTATGGTTTTGACCGAGCGAAAATGATTACCTATCTTCGAAATAATATGGGAATTCCGGCAACCAGCGGAATCATTCCCAGTGGAATGCCAAGTTTTAATAATCAAAAAGGCTATGATTTTGAACCCGAAAAAGCTGAATTGTTGGTAGCTGCTTTTGTCAAAGAAACCGGCATTAAAAAACCCAAAATCATTTTAAGTACAAACGCCACCTATATTGATATTGCGGAATTCCTGCAACGAGAATGGCAAAAAATTGGTTTAGATGTTGCCATTGATGTGAATCCTCCATCGACATTGCGACAAGCAATTGCGACAGGAAAAGTCACCTTTTTCAGAGCAAGTTGGATTGCCGATTATCCGGATGCGGAAAATTATTTATCACTTTTTTACAGTAAAAACTTCGCTCCAAACGGACCGAATTATACGCATTTCTCCAATGCTAAATTTGATGCGTTGTATGAAAAAGCATTTTTAGAAACCGATGATGCAAAGCGATTTGATTTGTACCAACAAATGGACAAAATCATCATTGAAGAAGCTCCGATTATTCCGTTGTTTTATGATAAAGTCGCACGGTTTACAAGAAAAAATGTGGAAGGTTTGGGGATTAATCCCTTGAATTTGTTAAGTTTGAAGAGGGTAAAAAAGAATTGATGTTTTAATTTCTCGCAAAGACGCAAAGGATAATCATTTTGCGACTTTGTGTCTTTGCCTCTTTGCGAGAAACAAAAATTTTGACTACTCCTTC
>NZ_JBILTE010000158.1:0-5778 GCF_044371705.1 Flavobacterium sp.
ATTACTCAAAAAGGGATGCTAAGAACAGTGAAAAATGAACAAATGGTGCAGGGTTTATTATCAATGGGGACTCTATTTGAAGTCTATGTAGATTTTGAAAAAAATGATGCTAATTATAGTGGTTTTAAATGGACCTCCGCAAACGGTCCTGAAATTGAAATAAATGAAGGCACATCTTGTTTTGGAAAAATAACAGTACACAGTGAAAAGCCAATTACATTAGTAATTCCAGCCTTGAAAAAATTCTTTGATCTTTATTAAAGTTCTTAAATACTGAATCAACAATTTTTGTTTTTTATACTGAGCAATCATACTATGCATTTTATATGGATTTTTATTTTATGTAAAAAGCAAGAAAAATATTAAATTAATAATTATATCTAAGTAATGAAAGACTATTCTAAATACAAATTCCCAAAAAGAGTAAAAACTCCAAGTATTCTTCAAATGGAAGCTGTTGAATGTGGTGCTGCTGCATTAAGTATCATACTGAGCTATTATGGTAGATATATCCCTCTTGAAAAATTGAGAGTAACCTGTGGGGTTTCAAGAGATGGACTTAAAGCAACAAATATAATAAAAGCGGCCAAAGAATATGGTCTTGAGGCTAAAGGGTTTGCAAAGTCCATAGAAAAATTGATGGAAATGGAAATGCCCGCTATTCTTTTTTGGAATTTTAATCACTTTTTGGTTTTAGAGGGATTTACTAAAAACAAAGTATATTTAAGTGACCCTGCCCAAGGACGTTATACGGTTAGTTACGAAGAATTTGACGAAGCATACACTGGAGTTGTCATTACACTAAAACCTAGTGAAGGATTTATTAAGGCAAATGAAAAGAAAAGTTTTTTTTTATCGCTTAAAGAAAGAATTGAAAATTCAAAAATTGCAGTTGGCTATGTTTTTTTGGTAAGTTTATTCTTGGTTATTCCTGGTTTAATTATCCCCTCCTTTACTCAAATATTTATAGATAAATACCTCATAAATAATTTGAATGATTTTTTGATGCCACTTCTTCTGTCAATGCTACTTTTACTTGTTGTGAATAGTGTGTTAGTACATCTTCAACAGTACTTTCTATTAAGATTTCAAACCAAACTTTCACTGGCTAGTTCAAGTAAATTTTTGTGGCATACTTTAAGACTTCCTATTTCCTTTTTTTCTCAAAGATTTAGTGGAGAAATAGCCAATAGAGTGGGCCTTAATGATAAAGTTTCAAAATTGTTAAGCGGTGATTTAGCAAATGCCGGTCTTAATGTACTTGTTATTGTTTTTTATGTCATATTAATGTTTTCTTACGATGTTATGCTAACATCAATTAGTATTTTTTTAGCATTAATAAACATTGTAGCTATTAAATGGGCTTCAAAAGCCAGAAAAGAAGGCAGTAGATTAGTGGCTAATGAAAGTGGTAAGCTAATGGGATCAACTATCTCTGGTATAAGTATGATTGAAACTTTAAAAGCATCAGGAAGGGAAAATGATTTTTACACCACTTGGGTAGGTTATTTGGCAAAAGTTACGAATGCTCAACAAAAACTTTCATGGCTATCTATCAGGCTTAATATACTTCCGCCATTGTTAATGGGTCTTACGAGTTCGTTAATTCTAGGGATTGGTGCCTTAAGAGTTATGGACGGTGTATTAACTTTAGGGATGCTTGTTGCTTTTTTATATTTAATGAACAATTTTTTTAATCCTGTAAACCAATTGGTACAATTAGGAGGCCTATTACAAGAAACAGAAAGTGATATGACAAAAATTGATGATGTGTTAAATTATGAAATCTCGGAACCAAACAAAACAAGTAATGATTTTTCTTATGAAAATAGTCATAAACTCATTGGATATTTTGACATGAAAAATGTAACTTTCGGTTACAATCCTACCATGCCTCCTTTAATTGAAAACTTTGATTTGCATTTAAAGCCAGGCAGCAGGGTTGCACTTGTTGGAGGGTCGGGAAGTGGAAAATCAACCGTTGCAAAAATTGCCTCAGGCTTATTTGAACCATGGCAAGGTGAAATACGGTATGACAGTAAGTTACAAAATGAAATTGATAGTTTAATTTTTAAAGAATCAGTAGGCGTTATAGACCAAGAGGTTATACTATTTAATGGAACTATAAAAGAAAATATATCTTTTTGGGACTCCAAAATTCCTGATAAACACATTATTCAATCCGCAAAAGATGCTGATATACATGACGTAATATCTGCTAGAAAAGACGCTTATGACAGCATGGTATCCGAAAGAGGAGCCAATTTCAGTGGGGGTCAAAGACAAAGAATTGAAATATCAAGAGCTCTTGCTCTAAATCCTTCTTTTTTAATTTTAGATGAAGCAACTAGTGCTTTAGATTCCGTTTCGGAAAAAAACGTCATGGATAATATTAAAAAAAGAGGTTGTACTTGCTTAATTGTTGCACATCGATTAAGTACTATTATTGATTGTGACGAAATTATTGTGATGGAATTAGGCAAAATTGTCGAAAGAGGAAACCATAGTGAATTAATAAGAAAAAATGGGGTTTATAAAAATCTTATTGAATCCAAATAAATATTTTAATATGAGCGAAAACATTACACATATATTAGAACAAAATCAATCATTTTTTCTAGACAAAAAAGATAGATTTTGGATGGTTTCATCTGGTGAAGCTGAAGTATTTTATGCCTTTATTGATACTGATGGTAAATATATAAGTAAATTAAACTATTTGTTTTCAGTCAAACAAGGCAATTTATTATTTGGACTAGATAACGATATTGATGATAATTTTAAACTAATTGTAGTTAGTAAAAATTCTAAATTAATTGAAATAAAAGTTGATAAAATACAAGAATTAGATCAAGTTTATTTCAAAAGTATGTTTGAAAAATGGATAAGCGATATTGTTTCAAATATCGCATTAAAACAAAATCCAAGAGACTTTAAAAACATTGAACAAACTGGAAGTTTTGAGCTTGTTGCAAAGACATCATTGCTGCCCACTAAAGGTAAGTATTGGTTTAAATTAAAAAAGGGGGAACTAAATTATTTTGACAATGAATTTTATGAAATAAACGATGAGCACTATTGTGTAATTGCCAAAGAATTTTGGGTTCAAGTTCTTGAAGAAGAATCTACAATAGACGTAATTAATACGTATCAATTACTAAAAGATTATAGCAACTTATTAACTACGTTAGATAAATTAAAAAAACTGATCACTAAAATTATACTCGATGACTTTCAGATTAAATTTAAAAATGAAACCATACGATTTGAAGAAAAAAATAAATTTGAAAAATCTAATCTGTCCAAAGCGTTAAAAATTATCTATTCAATTGTAGGTAAAGAATATAAAGCAGAATATTTTCAACCTGAAAATCAAACAGTCAATAATAACTTATTTAAAGCTTGTAGCAAAATAGCAATTTCCGATGGTTATCAATTGACCCCTCCAAAATTTTTAGAATCATACAATACAAATACAACCAATCAATTATTTGCAATTGCACAATCTTCTAATCTTAGAATAAGAAAAGTAATTCTAAGAGGTGTATGGTGGAAAGATGATAATGGACACCTTTTAGTTTTTTCTCAAAATGATAAAAAACCGCTTGCCTTGATTCAAAAATCCCCCGCCAATTATGTGTTAATTGATCCTGAGACAGACGAAGAAACAGTTGTAAATTATGAAGTTGCAGAAAGCCTCGAACCTATTGCCTATATGATTTTTTATGGCTTTGTTGAAAAAATTGATTCGCTAAAAAAACTTGTGAGCCTAGGTATAAATGGTCTAAAAAAAGATGGCTTATACATTATACTAGCAGCATTAGCAGGCAGTCTTTTAGGATTATTAATACCCATAATGTCTGGGTTAATGTTTGATGATGTCATTCCAGATGCAGACAGAAGCTATCATATAGAAATTTTTACAATTATGATTGTAATTGGTTTAGTTTCTTCTGGAATTCAACTTTTACAAGGCGTTTTCCAATTGCGATTTGAAACAAAATCATCATTGAATTTACAAGCAGGTGTCATGGATCACATGTTAAGATTACCTGTCACATTTTATAAAAAATTCTCATCTGGGGATTTAACCAGCAGGGTTTTAAGTATAAACTCCATTAAACAAGTTCTTTCAAATACGGTTATTAGCTCTTTATTGAGTGGTGCTTTTTCGATAGTAAATTTAATCCTTTTATTTTATTATCAATCAAGCTTAGCTTGGGTAGGCGTTGGACTTGCCGTTGTAGCAATTATATTTATCACAATAGTTAGTTTGAACAAATTAAAATATGATAGAGAAGTATCAGATTTACAAGGAATAATTCATGGTAAATTATTTGAATTTTTATCAGGTATCACAAAAATTAAAATAACGGGAGGTGAAAACAGAGTTTTTTCTCTTTGGGCAAAAGAATTTTCTAACCTAAAAAGATTAGGTTTTTATTCAGGAACTAGACAAAATTATGTAGATACTTTTAATGCTTCATTTCCATTATTTAGCAACATTGTGTTCTTTAGCATTATATATTATATGATGACAAATGCGGCAAGTACAGGTGCTATTATTTCAGTTGGAGCTTTCATGGCTTTTATAAGTGCTTTTAATCAATTTTTAAGAGATTGCCTTAAAATGTGTTTCTCTGTAATTTCATCATTACATGTTATTACAATGTATGAACGTGTAAAACCTGTTTTAGAAGCAGAAACGGAAAGTCAATCAGCAAGTACAGACCCCGGTGAGTTAAGAGGTAGTATAGAAATGAATTCAATTTCTTTTAGATATGAAGAAAATCAACCACTTATATTAAATGAAATTTCTTTTAAAATTGAACCGGGAGAAATGGTCGCATTTGTTGGCACCTCAGGGTCAGGCAAATCAACTATTATGAGACTGTTGTTAGGATTTGAAACTCCAGAACTTGGCTCAATTTATTATGATGGAGATGATTTCACTAATATGAATAAAGAATTAGTACGAAAACAAATAGGTGTTGTTTTACAAAACGGTGCATTGATGTCAGGTAGCATTTTTCAAAATATAATAGGTAACTCCGAATTGACATTAGATGACGCTTGGGAAGCCGCTCGAATGGCCGGTATGGAAGAAGATATTAAACAAATGCCCATGCAAATGCATACGGTAATTAGCGAAGGAGCTGGAACATTCTCTGGTGGACAACGGCAGCGTTTAATGATTGCTAGAGCAATTGTTCACAAACCTAGACTTATTTTTATGGATGAAGCCACTAGTGCTTTAGACAATAGAACCCAAACAATTGTCTCTGAAAGCTTAGATCGACTTAAAGCAACACGAATTGTTATAGCTCATAGACTTAGTACTATAAAAAACGCTGATAGAATTTTGGTGTTAGATAAAGGTACCATAATTGAACAAGGAAGCTTTGAAGAATTAATGGAAAAAAACGGAATTTTCGCAGAATTGTCAAAAAGACAAATCTCTGAACAAGAATAAAATGACAAATAGTAATCATAGTAATTATTTAAAAAATCTCAACCTTAATGATCACGTTATTGAGGAAGTATTGAACTATACCGAAAATAAATTTAAAAGAAATGCTAATTTATTTAAACCAAATAATTTATTTTTAGAATTTTGGAACAGTTATAAATTAGAGGCATCAGATATTGGCATAATTCAAACGCTAAAACAATACTATTATCAATTTTTATTTCCTGTAGAAGAAGGTATTTCTAAATCTATAGAATACCGCAACGCTACATTAAAGGGTTTGTTGCCTGTTACACTAAATGAACATC
>NZ_JBILTE010000128.1:0-7315 GCF_044371705.1 Flavobacterium sp.
TTGAAAGTAGATTAGTCGATTTTCGTTATTTTTCGGTTCAATATCTAATGAAACTATTACTTTTTTGTTGTCAGCATTAAATTTAAAGCTGACGTCTTTTATTTTTGTGTTGTATAACAACCATTTTCTTGGATATTCTTCCGCAAATAAGCTCCAAAAGTCCTTTTTTACTTGTAGTGCTTCTTCTTTACTGTACATTATCGAAGGGATACTTTAATTTCTATGTTTAATAACGGATATTCTCCGGGATCTGTTTCCTGACTTGCGATTTTGTCCATTACATCAAATCCCTTGGTTATTCTGCCAAAAACAGTGTGTTCGCCATTTAAATGATGTGAACCTTTTTTATTCTGAATAAAGTAAAATTCGAAAGGGTTACTTTTTTTCTCAGGATTTTTTTCCCAATCTCTTGCAGCAGCCATGGCTCCATAATTATGACGAAGCTGACTTCTAAATTCAGCAGGGATTAGATATTTACCAATAGCTTTACGTTCTTTTTGAGTGATTGATTCGTCGGAACTACCGCCTTGAATGATGAAGTTTTTTACTACTCGATGAAAATAGGTTGTATTAAAATACTTTTTCTTAGTTAAATAAATAAAATTTGCTCGATGTAAAGGGGTTTCATTAAATAATTCTACTTCAATGTCGCCAAATTCTGTTTCAATTAAAATTTTATTTTCTTTGTTTTTTTCACCGTACCACATTAGAAATTCAACAACATTTTCATCGGTAATTGAAAAGGTTTCTAGGTCAAACTTTTCTTTTGGTTTTTCTATCTCGACCTTCTCGGTTTTAATTATTTGTTTACTTGTTTTTTCTGTCTTATCTTTAGTTTTCGTTTCACATGAAACAATGACTAAAAACAAAACTAAAAGCAGATTTCTGTGGACTTTCATAGTTTTTTAAAATATGTTCCAAAAATAGCAAAAGAAACGCTACCAGCGGCTCATGCTCATGCAAAAATGGCACCTATTGAGCGATTGGAACTATTAAACAGTTTTTCATACGAAGGATTGTCACCCAAGAAAGCCGCAGTCATGATGCTTTTTTATCCAAAAGAAAGTCAAACACATTTAGTTTTAATTGTGAGGAATTCCTATCCCGGTGTTCATTCTTCACAAATTGCTTTTCCGGGAGGGAAAGTTGAAAGTTTTGATGCATCAATGGCAGATACAGCTTTAAGGGAAACAGAGGAAGAAATTGGTATTCATAAGTCATCTATTGAAATTATTAAAGAATTTACAGAGATATATATACCTCCCAGTAATTTTTTGGTAGCTCCTTTTTTGGGCATAAGCATTTCGGAACCTTCCTTTGTTTTGCAAACTGATGAAGTGGCGGGAATTATTGAATTGCCTTTAACCGTATTTTTGGATGATAAAAATGTTGTTACCAGAAAATTGACAACTTCCTATGCAGCAAGTATAGATGTGCCTGCTTTTTTGGTAAAGGAACATGTGGTGTGGGGAGCAACTGCCATGATGATGTCGGAGTTGAAAGAAACACTCAAAAAGGTGCTCTACTAATTTTGTTTTTTATAAATTCGTATTCTGTTTTTAATAAAAATGTTAATTATGGGATTGTTTAAAAGAAATCCTTTCGGACATATTCTGTTCCTTAAAAAATGGCTCATCCGAATTTTCGGGGTGATGACTCACCAACGTTACAGAGGTTTTAATGAGATGCATATTGAAGGATCCGAAATTATAAAAGACCTACCAGAAACAGGTGTTTTATTTATCTCTAATCACCAAACTTACTTTGCTGATGTGGTTGCAATGTTTCATGTTTTTAACGCAAGCTTAAGTGGAAGAGAGGACAACATAAAAAATGTGGGTTATTTATGGCAGCCTAAAATGAATATCTACTATGTAGCTGCCAGTGAAACCATGAAAGAAGGTTTACTTCCCAGAATTTTGGCTTATGCAGGTGCGATTACTGTGGAACGAACTTGGCGTTCGAAAGGAAAAGACGTCAAACGAGAAGTGAATCCGAATGATACCGAGAACATCAGAATAGCTTTAAATGATGGTTGGGTAATCACTTTTCCGCAAGGAACAACCCGTTCTTTTAAACCGGTTCGAAAGGGAACCGCTCACATAATCAAACAACACAAACCTATTGTAGTTCCAATTGTGATTGATGGTTTTAGACGTTCGTTTGACCGCAAGGGATTGCGAATCAAGAAAAAGGGAATTCTACAATCAATGGTTATCAAAGAGCCTTTGCAAATTGATTACGACAACGAAACTGTTGAAGAAATCGTTGAAAAAATTGAATTTGCTATTGAACAACATGCGTCGCTTTTGAAGGTAATTCCTGTTGAATTGCTGCAAGAACAAGCGGAATTGGACATAGAAAGAAAATGGAAATATTAAAAAACAGCTTCTACTTTGTATCCTTTTTTTCTAAGCAATTGAATTACGCCCATTTCACCGCCTAAATGTCCGGCACCAACACCAAAAAAAGTTGCTTTTTCTTTGGCAACTTTTTCAATAATTGGAATCCAATTTTTATTTCTGTTGCTTAAAAGAATTTCTTCATATTTTGAAGTGATTTCATTTTCTGATTTTTGCGTAGCAGCATACATCGCATTAATGTCTTCAGATTTATAGATATCGAGGAATAATTGCATTTCTTGTTTATCTTTCGCTAAATTGTTTTTAGCAGTTTTAACCAACTCTTTCATTTGAACTTCATACGGAATGGCATCAAATACGTTCATTTGTTCCTCAATTGATTCCAAACCAAAAACTTCTTCTTGCTGTTCTTTGATTACAGTCATCAGATTTCCTTCAACAGATTGCATTTCGCAGTCAATCATTTTAGGGTACAACATTGCACTTATCATGAACGGCTTGAACGTGTTGAGCATTTGGGCTGAATAGCCCAGCTGTTTAGTTAAAAACTCATCAACAATTTTAAAATCTTCTGCAGAGACTAAAGATGACATCGTTTTACCGTCTTTCATCATCATACTTTGCATCATACTTTGTTGTAAAGTAGGGTCGTCCATATCCAATTCTAAATACAATTGATCTGTTGCTTCTAATGCTTTTACTGCTTTTTGTGGCAATGTTGCATCACAAGTAATGTGAATGGTGCCATATAAATAGGAAGCTTCCTTAATTCCGTTTCCGGAAATTTTCCACAGTAATGATTTTTCTAAATTTTGAGCTTCTGCTTGCGTTGCAAAAAGAGCTAGTAAGGAAAGGAGTATTCTTTTCATCTTAGTAATCAATTTTCTTTAATTCTTGGTGATTATTTAAAAGCCTTCTCATTAAAAATCCGTAAATCAATTTATAAAACAACCAGAACAATCCAAATGTTATGGCAAATAAAACAAAATAGGTAATTCCGAGTATGATCCAAAAAGTTTGCGGATCTAGGTCCTTATTACTCTCAATTACAGAATTTAAATTTGGGTCATAGGTGATTTGCGAAATAACTACAACAACGAAAATAATGGCAAACATAGATAAGTTATACCAAATGTAATATTGAACGGTCTTGCGGGTTTTAATGATTGAACTCATTAATTTTTTAACGGTATCAGTTGTAGAAATAGTTTTAAAATTCTTGTAAAAGAGGTATATAAAAGCGATCACAACCGCATAATTTAAAAAAGTCAGCACTTTAAAAAGTGTATCAATATGATACATTTCCAAGGTTTTCAAGTAGTTTTCATCTACAAATAGAAAACTGATACCTGACCATACAATCAATTCTGCAATGCTAATCATCAAAATCCATTTGACAATAGATGATGATCGTTTATGAATCATTTCATAAATTTGCTGTTCAGAAACTTCTGTGTATGAATGAGCGTCGTTTTTCCACGCTTTTTTTAATAAATCTAATTCCTCTGTCATGTTCCTACGGATTTACGATTTTTTTTAATTTCCCTTTAATTCTGTTCATCTTCACTCGTGCATTTACTTCACTAATGCCCAATGTTTCGGCAATTTCTTCATAGTCTTTATCTTCTAAATACATAAAGACCAATGCTTTTTCAATATCATTTAATTGTTGTACGGCTTTGTATAGCAATTTGATTTGTTCTTCTTCTTCAAAATTATAATCTTCGGGAGCTACAAATTGTCTTTTGCCTTCCATGTCGGTGGTGGCAACCATACGTGTGCTTTTTCTGTACAACGTAATGGCAGTATTCAAAGCCACTCGATAGGCCCAAGTAGAAAACTTTGATTCTCCTCTAAACTTTGGATAAGCTTTCCATAACTGAATGGTAATTTCCTGAAATAAATCATTATGAGCATCTTCACCCGATGTGTATAATCGACAAATCTTGTGAATAATGTTCTGATTCTCCTTTAATTGCTTGACAAAAGATTGCTCCAGTGAATTGCTCATGTGGTGTTAGTAGCTTGAGTGTTTAATTTGTTACAAGGTAGCTTTTTTTTCAGAAGCTAATCCCGCTTTTCATTGCAAGCTCTTTTCTCAAAATGTTTTTTTCAAAGCTTTTTCAAGAGCTTCCGCTGGTCGCTTTGACAAAGCAAGAAAAAATACATTTTGTTTCAAGAGGCTTTTCATTTCAATCGGGGCTAAAAAGTTACAGGTTTCAGGTTTCAAGTTTCAGGTTCCAAGTTTCAGGTTGCAAAAATTTTTCATAGTTTTTTAATCTGTGTTCAAAAAAGCTATCCGTTCAAGTTCCAAAAACTGATAAATTTCAGTTAAATTTCAACAAGAAAAAAAAGGAGTAATCCTTCAACTGTTAAAACTCCTTATCTTTACCATTCAAAACCTCAGAGCCTTAGTGCCTCAGAACCTTAGTGCCTTAAAAAATGAATATTCCAAATACCAATCTTCCCAGAATTGTCATCATCGGTGGTGGTTTTGCCGGAATTGCTCTTGCCAAAAAACTCAAAAATCAACGCATTCAAGTTGTTTTAATTGACAAACATAATTACCATACGTTTCAACCACTTTTATATCAAGTGGCCACGGGCGGACTAGAAGCGGGTTCCATTGCATACCCCATTCGTAAAGTGGTTCAGGAGTATCAAAATTTTTATTTCCGTCTGGGTTTTGTCAATGAAATTGACACGAAAAATCAAAAAGTGATGGCTGACATCGGGGAGTTGCGGTATGATTATTTAGTCTTAGCTACCGGTTCTAAAACCAATTTTTTTGGCAACAAAGAAATTGAACGGCACAGCGTGGCGATGAAAACTATTCCACAATCGCTAAATATCAGAAGTTTAATTCTTGAAAATTTTGAGCAGGCGTTATTGACCAATGATATTCATGACCGACATAGTTTGATTAATTTTGTATTGGTAGGTGGCGGACCCACCGGAGTAGAATTAGCCGGAGCTTTAGCCGAAATGAAAAAAGCCATTCTTCCCAAAGATTACCCCGATTTGGATGTGCGTAAAATGCAGATTAACCTCATTCAATCCGGTGAACGGATATTGGATACGATGAGTGAAAAATCATCTAAAGAAGCTGAAGATTTTCTTGTGGATTTAGGCGTTAATGTTTGGAAAGATGTTCGGGTGACAGGATACGATGGTAAAACAGTTACAACTAATTCAACGTTGACTTTTGAAACGGCAACGGTCATTTGGACTGCTGGAGTAAAAGGCTCGTTGCCTTCAGGAATTGATACAAACGCCATTATACCAAGAGCCGATCGTGTGAAAGTAAATGAATTCAATCAAGTAGAAGGCTACGAAAACATATTTGCCATTGGAGATATTGCAGCCATGATTTCTGAGAAAAACCCTTTTGGACACCCCATGATGGCACAACCGGCAATGCAACAAGGAAAATGGTTAGGCGAAAACATTGTTCGAAAAATTAATAAGCAATCGCTTAAACCGTTTGAGTACAATGATAAAGGTTCCATGGCAACTATTGGCAGAAACAAAGCAGTGGTTGACTTACCAAGGTTTCATTTTAGCGGTTTTTTTGCTTGGTTTGTTTGGATTTTTGTGCACTTATTTTCACTCATCGGGTTTAAAAATAAAGCCGTCGTTTTGACGAATTGGATTTATAATTACATTCGTTTAGACCGCGAAGGACGATTGATTATCCGACCTTTTAAAAAGAAAGATGTGACTTCTTTTGTTGCGGATGAAGTTTAAGTTGGGAGTTTTTAGTAAGGAGTAGGAAGTAAATTCTCCCAACTAATAACTCCTTACTCCTTACTTTTTTCCATTCCAATCATCAAACCCACAAATTTACTATAACCTTCCAAACCGTCTTTTTGTTTGTTGAGTTTTAAAAAGTTGTCGTAAAAAGTTTTGAAAATCGGTTCCAAAAAAGTTTCATATTCTTCACGAAATTGTTTGCTTTCTTCAAAGTTTTTGATAATTCCCGAATTTAGTAAGGGTAAAAACTTCTCACTACTTCCTTCTTTGATGCGTTCTAAATTGCGGAGACAATGTTTCACCGCAAAACTATAACCGGAATATTGAAAATAAACATTGTCACTTTTGATGGAAGCTAAAAACCCAATAAAATTGGCTTCGCTTTCACTGGCATAGCCAATTTGATGAGCCATTTCGTGCAACGTTGTGGTTGGAAAATTATATTTTGGTAAGCAATCATTCACTTGAGCTTCATTGGTAAACGGATTCAAATAACCGCCAAATCCCATATAACTCAACGGCACACTAATTAAAGAAGGTTTAATGCTGGGTTTTTCATACGTAAGAAAAGGAAATTCTTTTTGAACTGATTCATAACTTTTGACACTCAACTCAAAAATTTCCTGAGTAGAATAGGGAACAACCACTTTTAAGGAATCATTTTGCGTGATTTTTTGGTGAATAGCATTCGTTTTTTCAATCAATTTTAGGGTAAAAGCCTCTAATTCTTGTGTGGAATATTCTTTGTCAATTGCCAGTTTTTCATACATCGGTATTCGATGATAATTGGTTGCCCACAACAAATGAAACAGAAAATAAAATACGGAAGCAAAACCCAATACTTTCAATAGATTATCTTTCCAATTGATTTTCCATGTTTTTCGCACTTTCCAAAACCATCTGAAAACCAAAAATAAAACAATACCGTAAATAATATCTCCAATGGAAATAGAAGTAAATCCAAAAGTGGTTCTGGAAATTTTTGAGATTATTGAATACAATCCGTTGCTGTAATACTTTTCAATAAATTCAGGAAAAAGAGAAGCAATTTTCAATGCAATGATTTGTATAAAAAGCAAAAAAGGAAGTATGTATTTTTTTTGAATCATCGTTGGTCAAATATATGAAAAGGTGATGGGTTATTGGTAACGGTTAAAAGGTTTAGCGAAATTTTAATAAAATTAAGTTCTTTATTTAGA
>NZ_JBILTE010000133.1:0-6940 GCF_044371705.1 Flavobacterium sp.
CTTTCTTCCATCTTCCATCTCCCATCTCCAATCTTCCATCTTCCATCTTCCATCTTCCATCTCCCATCTTCCATCTCCCATCTTCCATCTTCCATCTCCCATCTTCCATCTCCCATCTTCCATCTCCCATCTTCCATCTCCCATCTTCCATCTTCCATCTCCCCTCTTTCCTATTCCAAAAAATAACCTTATTTTTAACCCATTGAAATTTCAAATGAATCAAACTATTTTAAAGGTTGAAAACCTATCCAAACAATACCGTTTAGGAAAAATTGGAACAGGAACGTTGAGTCACGATCTAAATAGATGGTGGCATGCCATTCGTGGGAAAGAGGATCCTTATTTAAAAATTGGGGAAGCTAATGACCGTTCCAACAAAGCCACCAGCGATTATGTTTGGGCGTTGCAAGACATCAATTTTGAAGTTCAAAAAGGAGATGTCTTAGGCATTATCGGAAAAAACGGAGCAGGAAAATCAACGTTATTAAAAATACTTTCGCGTGTAACTTCACCTTCCACAGGTAGCGTGAAAACCAGAGGAAGAATTGCCTCCCTTCTGGAAGTAGGAACCGGTTTTCATCCGGAAATGACCGGTAGGGAAAACATTTTTTTAAACGGAGCTATTTTGGGAATGACCAAACGTGAAATCGCTACTAAAATTGATGAAATAATTTCTTTTTCAGGCTGTGAACGGTATATAGACACGCCCGTAAAACGATACAGCAGCGGAATGACTGTTCGTTTAGCATTTGCCGTTGCAGCTCATTTAGAGCCAGAAATTCTGGTAATTGATGAAGTGCTGGCTGTAGGAGATGCTGAATTTCAGAAAAAAGCAATTGGCAAAATGCAAGATATTTCCAAAGGAGAAGGACGAACCGTTCTATTTGTTAGTCATAATATGGCTGCTGTGAAAAGTTTGTGCAAAACCGGAATTGTCCTAGAAAACGGTCGTTTAACTTTTCAAGGAACTTCCGAAGAATGCGTCGGCTATTATTTAAACGATTCAGGCACGCACACTTCCAATTTTAAAAAGTATGATGAAAATTATGCGAAAGAATTATTCACACTTAATTCGATAGGAGTTAAGAACGTAACCAAATCTTTTAATGACACTTTGGTAGAAAATTTGGGTATTGAATTGATTATTTCAATCGATTTTAAAATTATACCGGATAATTACCATATCACTTATCACTTGTATAATGAATTGGGTGAAGCATTATTTTCATTTTACGATTCCAAAGGTGATACAAAATTAAAAATGGGAACCAATCAATTGACTTGTACCATTCCGGCTGATTTTTTCCAATCAGGAAATTATTCGCTAGCACTTTTTATTATAAAAGATAAAAGAACCGCTGTTTTTGTAGAACGAGATATTTTCGGATTTACAGTTGTAGACGGCGGTAGAGAATTAGGTGTTTATATGGGAAGAGAACCCGGATTTATTCGTCCGCAATTTAAATGGTCTGTTCAATGATACAAGTCACACAAACTTTTTTGCCACCCATCGAAGATTATCAAAGGCAAGTGGAACGCATTTGGACAAATAAATGGTTGACAAACCGTGGTGAATTGGTTCTTGAATTGGAATCGAAATTGAAAAGTTATTTAACTGTTGATCACATTCTAATTACGAACAATGGGACCATTCCGTTGCAAATGGCTTTAAAACTATTTGGGAATAATGGACAGATTATAACCACACCTTTTAGTTATGTAGCCACAACCGCTTCGATTCTTTGGGAAAATTGCCGACCCGTTTTTGTAGATATTCATCCCGATTATTTGACTATTGATGAAACAAAAATTGAACAAGCCATCACAACCAAAACCACTGCAATACTTGCTACGCATGTTTTCGGAAATCCATGTCATGTAGAGTACATTGAAAAAATTGCAAAAAAGCACAACCTGAAAGTAATTTATGATGCAGCTCATTGTTTTGGAGTGATGTATAACAACCGGTCAATATTTGATTTTGGAGACATAAGCACCTGCAGTTTTCATGCAACAAAATTATTTCATACGGGCGAAGGCGGTGCTGTTTTTGCAAAAGATCAAGCACTTCAACATCAATTGTTTTATTCGCATAATTTTGGACATAACGGGCCGCTTGAATTTCACGGATTGGGAATCAACGGCAAGATTTCCGAATTGCAAGCAGCTATGGGCTTAGCAGTTTTGCCATATATGAAAGACATACTGCTGGATCGTAAAAGAGTGGTGGAGTTTTATACGAATACTTTGGATTTTTCTAAAATAAAAAAGCTCAAAATTCGCGAAAATACCGAATGGAATTACAGTTATTTTCCGGTTATTTTTGAAAATGAAGCAACGCTTTTGAAGGTTCAAAAAGCACTAAATGAGGCAGCCATTTTTCCAAGAAGGTATTTTTATCCTTCCTTAAATACGTTGGATTTTGTAACTGGCGAAACGATGCCATTTTCTGAAAATGTTGCCAAATGTATTTTGTGTTTACCCTTATATGTAGGCCTTTTGGAGGCTGATTTGAACAAAATTGTGACACTAATCAATCAAACGGTATGATAATTATTGGAGCCAAAGGATTCGCAAAAGAAGTTTTAGAAATTTTACATCAGTTAAATCAACTGGATGAAGTGGTCTTTTACGATGATGTGAATGCAGCTATTCCGGACTTTTTATACGGACAATTTAAGGTGTTAAAAAATAAATCCGATGCCATTCAGTACATAAAAAATACTGATTCCCATTTTACGATTGGCATCGGAAACCCACTGTTGCGAAAAAAAATATACGATGATTTTACAGAAATTGGAGGTGAATATGTTGGAACAATCAGTCCTTTAGCAAAAATTGGACATTTTGGAAATTCAATTGCTGTTGGCTGCAATATCATGACAGGTACTGTAATCACAAATGATATTATCATTAAAAAAGGAGCATTAATCAATTTGAATTGCACCATCGGACATGATTCGGTTATTGGTGCGTTTGTTGAAATGTCGCCGGGTGTTCATGTCTCCGGAAACTGTAGTATTGGCGATTATACTACCATAGGATCCAATGCAACCATTTTGCCAAGAGTTTCAATTGGTAAAAATGTGATTGTTGGAGCAGGATCGGTTGTTACAAAAGATGTTCCGGATAATTGTTTGGTAGTTGGTGTTCCTGCGGTTATAAAAAAAGAGTTACCTCCTTTACCTTTTTAAAATGAAAACCAAACCACTCGTTAGCGTTGTGATGATTACCTATGGTCATGAACATTTTATTCGTGAGGCAATGGAAGGAGTTTTAATGCAAAAATGCAACTTTGACGTGGAACTGATTCTATCCAACGATTGTTCGCCGGACAGAACAAATAAAATCATTGAGGAATTACTTGAAAATCATCCCAACGCTTCATGGGTGAAGTATTTTAATCATGCAACTAATGTTGGGATGATGCATAATTTTCATTTTGCTCTGCAACAAGCAAAAGGTACCTACATCGCTCTGTGTGATGGGGATGATTATTGGACAGATGCCGCCAAATTAGAAAAACAAGTACAATTTTTGTCAAACAATGATTCAATGGCTGCTTGCTTTCATAATGTTTCAGTAATTTCAAACGAAAAGTCTACATTGTATTTTCAGGACAAACAAGAAGGTGCCGTAACAGCTGAAGAAATAGTCCTAAATGGAGGAGGTGTTTATCCAACAGCATCCCTTCTTTTTAGAAATGAAATTAGTTTACCGGATTTTACGCTACAATCAAAAGCCGGAGATTCTGCATTGGCTTTTTCTCTACTTGAAAAGGGCCATTTTTATTTTATGAATGATACGATGGCAGCTTATCGAAAGCATGCAGGAGGCGTTTTTTCATCCATTAAAAATGATCAAAGTAAAAGATTAGAAGATATAAAAAGCAACCTAAACTTACTTGTCAACTACCGAAAAATTGCTGTGAATACTCCCAAAGAATATTTTACTCAAGCAATATCCAAACAATTGGACCAATTTTCAAATCATTTCGGAACAAGCAAATTATGGGAGTTGAAAAGAACTACGGCACTGACTACTAAAGATATCGTCCTTTTTTTGACAAAAAAAATTAAAGATAAATTCAAATGACGATTGGAGTATCCATCATTTTAGCAACGTACAATAGAGCTCATCTAATTTTAGAAACGTTAGCATCTATTCAAAATCAAACCTATACCAACTGGGAGTGTTTGATTATTGATGATGGAGGAACTGATGCTACATTTGAAATACTGCAACCCCATTTGTTGTCTGATTCCAGATTTTCCTATCAAAAAAGACCGAGTTCCTATTTCAAAGGTTTACCCGGTTGTAGAAATTTTGGATTGGATATTGCAAGTGGTGAAACTCTTATTTTCTTTGACGACGATGACATCGTACATCCTCAAAATTTGGAATTGGCTCTGCAAGGAATAAACAGCAATTCATTCGATTTTTGTTTGTATCAAAAACAATCTTTTAGTGAAAATCATAAGTTGCAATTTAAAAATGAAGTCTTGCAATCAGGTCAAGAGATAAATCATACGGACTTAGAGCAGGTAATTACAAACAGTTTACCGATGGCTTCCTGTACGGTTTTGTGGCGAAAGCAGTCCGTTGGTAGTCAGCGATTTAATGAGCAATTATTATATGCCGAAGAATGGGAATTTTATACCCGTTTAATCGCAAATGGTCTTAAAGGAATTAGTATAAATAATACGCTTTATTTTAATCGAAAACATCCACAATCCAATACAGCTGAGTATTATACAAACGACCCAATTCGTAGAGCCTCCAAAAAGACAGCTATAGAATTAATGGTTCAGAACTTGTATGCAAAGGGTTATTTATCACAGCCAATAGTGAGGTATTTAATTCAACTCTCGTTACAATTCAAGGAGTTCAATTTGTTTGAACGGATTTTAATTTTAGCAAATGTATCTACAGTTGAAAAATGGAAATGGACTATTTTTTATCAAACCTTGCCATTTCGATTAAAAGTTAACCGTTTTTTAAAAGCTATTTTTAAATGATTGAGTCTAAAAAAATAGTAGTTGTAGTAGATTCTATTGACGTTAATGACAGTAGCGGATCCAAAGCCAATGTTGCCTTGATTGAAAACTTACAAAAGATTGGTTGTAAGCTTTTGGTTCTTCATTACACACAAAAAAATATTCAATTAAATGCAATAGAATGTATTTCGATTCCGGAAAAGAAGTGGAATTTATTATTCCTGTTGAGTCGTATGCAACGCTATTTTACCCGATTTACTGCGATTCATTTGAATAAATTTGTTGAAAATGTATTAGGTTTTTCATTCGTTTTTTTAAATGACAGTAACAGTATATCCTCCGGGATTAAAGATAAAAGAGTGAAAAGTTTCAATCCGGATATCGTTCTGACTTTGAGTAAAGGAGCAAGTTTTCGTTCGCATCATGCATTGTTAAAAGTTTCCGACTTTCATTCTAAATGGTTGGCTTATATTCATGATCCGTATCCCTTTCATTATTATCCAAGTCCGTACAATTGGACAGAACCCGGATATAAACAAAAAATTAAATTCTTTAATCAACTGGAAAATAAAGCTCGTTGGATTGGTTTTCCGAGTGTTTTATTAATGGAATGGATGACCCGTTTTTTTCCGAAAATGGAGGAAAAGGGAATTATAATTCCACATCAAAATGCCAACATTCAATTAACAGACGAATTGCCTGATTTTTTTGATTCGTCCAAGTTTAACCTTTTGCATGCGGGAGCTTTGATGAAACAGAGAGATCCAAAATATTTAATTGAAGGGTATCTTCTTTTTTTAGAGAAAAATCAGTTAGCCAAAAATCATGCACGCTTGCTATTATTAGGTAATAATTCCCACCACGAGGAGTTTTTAGATACATTTACATCTTTTAGTACAATTTGTTTAAGCACCTATTTACCGTATCAAGTTTCTCAAAATTTGCAACATGCAGTTGCTGTCAACATTATTTTAGAGGCAATTGCTGAGGTAAGTCCGTTTTTACCCGGGAAATTTCCACATTGTGTGCAAGCAGACAAACCGATTTTATTATTGGCTCCGCAAAAAAGTGAAACCAAAAGATTGCTCGGGAATGATTATCCTTATTGGAGCGAAGCAGACGATGTTTTGAAAATAGCAGATAACATCCAAAAGCTCTATGAAAATTGGCTTATTAAACCGGAACGTTTGGATAGAACTGATTTAATTGATTATTGTGACACGCCAAATTTGAAAAAAATAATGCGTACTTTAACATAAATGGAAATAAAATATTCAATAGTAATTACCACTAAAAACAGGTTAGCGGAGTTAAAAATAACTTTAGCTAAAATCAGCTATTTGTTTTCCAGAGATGATTTGGAATGTATTCTTTATGACGATGGATCCACCGATGGCACGTATGAATTTGTAAAAACTACGTATCCAAAAATTCAATTGTTACGAAATGAAACATCAAAAGGATTGATTCATAACAGAAACGTACTGTTGAATACCTGTAAAGGAGCTTTTGCCATTTCACTGGATGATGACGCACATTTTATCACTCAAAATCCATTAGAAGAAATTGAAAATTACTTCAATAATCATTCCAACTGTGCAGTCATTGCCTTGCGAATATTTTGGGGAATAGAGGAACTTTTGCATACAGATTCAGTGGAGGTTTCAGAACGAGTGAAGAGTTTTGTAGGTTGTGCACATGTTTGGCGAATGAATCATTGGCGGTTGATTCCAAATTATCCGGAGTGGTTTGAGTTTTATGGAGAAGAAGATTTTGCCAGTTATCAGTTGATTCTTAACGATTTAGAAGTACACTATTTGCCGGAAGTTTTAGTTAATCACAGGGTTGAAGTAAAAATTAGAAAGCACCAAAATGACTATACTTCCCGACTTAGAAAATCACTTCGTGCCGGATGGTATTTGTATTTTATGTTTTATCCTTGG
>NZ_JBILTE010000130.1:0-7246 GCF_044371705.1 Flavobacterium sp.
AGTACCTCAATTCCAAGACGTGGTGTTTAAGAGGCAAAAAGTGTAGGATACAAATTTTTTTCAGCGAAATATATAAACGATTCGGGAACTACAAATAAAAGAGAATGAACTATTTTACTAATAATGAATCATTGATTTTCTGTTCAAAATAAAGTAAATTCGCACTGTTAAACCAAACAATTAAATTATTAAATATGGCATCAGGTTTTTTCGCACTGTTAGATGATATTGCATCCATGATGGATGATGTTGCGGCAATGAGTAAAATTGCAACAAAAAAAACAGCAGGAATATTGGGAGATGACTTGGCAGTAAACGCCGAAAAAGCTTCGGGATTTGTTTCTTCAAGAGAATTCCCGGTTTTATGGGCAATCACCAAAGGTTCCTTCGTGAATAAATTAATTATTTTGCCAATTGCCTTTTTGCTTAGTGCTTTTTCGCCAATTGCCGTCAAGATAATCTTGGTTGTTGGAGGAATCTATTTAGCGTATGAAGGTGCTGAAAAAATTTACGAATACTTTTTTCCGCACCATCCAAAAGAATCGAATAGTTCTTTACTGCAATCCCTAACAGAAGAAGAAATTTTAGTTCAGGAAAAAGCAAAAATTAAGGCGGCAATTGTCACTGATTTTATCCTGTCAGTAGAAATCATCATTATCGCGTTAGGAACTGTTTTAGAACAATCGTTAGCCATGCAAATTGCTGTAGTCTCAGTAGTTTCACTAGTGGCTACTGTGGGAGTATATGGAATTGTTGCGTTAATTGTTCGCATGGATGATTTGGGATTCAAGCTTATACAATTAAGTAAAAATGAAAATAGCTTTTCAACTAAAATCGGAACTTTTCTAGTCAATGCATTGCCAAAAGTCATTAAAAGTTTGGCAGTCATTGGAACCATCGCTTTGATCATGGTAGCAGGCGGAATTTTTGTACACAATATTGATTTTTTACATCATATGCTCCCGCAATTACCGGCTCTCATCAAAGAACCACTGGTTGGATTATTATTTGGTGGAATTGCACTGATCATCGTTTTAATGATTAAAAAAATTATCGGTAAAAAAAAGTAGCTGTTACTTGCAATCCTGTTATGTAGAGATTAATTGTATATGATTGTTCAATCATACAAATGTTAACAGGACGAAGTTGGGGGGGGGGTATGAAATGAAATGTCCCATTTTTGAATGGATAGTTTTTAAATTTGGATATACGCTCCATAAAATTTTTTAATAAACCAAAATCTAACATATGTTTATAATAAGGCGAATTTTCAACAAAGAATTCTACGAAAAATTTAAATTGGGTTATATTGCTTTGGAGATAGTGTTGATATTTATCGGTATCACTTTGGCGTCCAAATACAACACCTACAAAGAAGCCCAAAAAACGGATAAATTTTTGATTGATAATCTCAAATTGTATAAAGAAAATCTTTCTTCCAACCTATTGGCAAACGGTTATTATTTAAGAGGTAGAAAAACAGAATTAGACTCCATTATTCAATTCAGAGATTTATTACTTACCAAGAATTATACTGAGCAAGATATATTGAAGCATCAAAAATATATTGTGCTACTCTTTAACACACTCACTATTTCTAATGAAAATACCGGTTTAAAAAATATATCAAATAAGGATATTAATAATATCAAATCCAATGACCTCAAACAAAGCTTAATCGATTACACTTTACAAATGGATAATGATGCTTTGGATGTTATAAATTTTAATAAAAGAGTGGAACAAATGCCGGGGCATTTATTTCAACATTTTCAAAATATTAATTTTGATTTGCAAACCATAGATCACGTCATTTCTATTGATAAATTAAAAGAAGACAATCAACTGATAAATTATTTAAATCTCATAATTTATGAAAGAAAAATTTATCTGAATTTATTGGAAATGGGATTTTTTAAGCCAACCTATGAATTAATAGATGCAATTACTGCTGAAATTGATGAACTTGAATAGTTTTCCCTAGCCACTATTCAAACATCTCTCGTAATTCAATAATTTTCTCATTCGGTCCATCCATGTTGATTAAACCACTTCGGGGACGGTCTAAATCAATGATTGTAAAAACGGTGCTGGATAGCATGACGCTAAAACCGAGTAGAATGACCCAATCAATTTTTCGTTTGTTGTCATAACCCAATAAAAATGAAGAACACACACAAAGAGCAAATAGAAAATACATAATACTGTCAGGGATAGTTGATTCGCCCGCAGCTCTTCGGGTAGTTGTGATATCAATCATGTCATTTAAAGCAGGAATTAATTCGGATGTTCGCGTGGTGATATTGTCTTTTTTTGCATAATCTGCGGTTATTTTCCAGATTTTTTTTCCAATTGAGTCGGCTTTTAAATAATGTCGCACCGTTTCTTTCATATTCATTCCCGCCTGATAAAAAGCAATCCGTTCTTCCACATAAACTTTCATGGAGGTTCTCAGGGCCGTTCGCACACTATCCGGGTAAACATCTGTTCGTAAGATGGCTGTTCCGATGGCGTTTGCTTCTTCAATTACCAATTGTCTTCGAGTATCAAACCTTGAACTCGCCATGCTAAAGGTAAACGCTAAAATTAATCCGAGCAAAGCCAATAATGCTCCATTAATCGACCCTAGTTCGATATTGATGTAATCCGGGTTTCCTTTAATTTTTCTTTTTACAAAAAAATGACCCATTGCATAAAAAGCAATAATCAAGAAAAAAAGTAGGGATGCAACCAAGAAAGAAGAGGCCAATTGAAGCGAAGAGAAATGTCCCATAATTATTTCGATAGAATTAAATAGAAATGTATGTTAAAAATATACTTTTATCTAATACGATTTGCATCTGGCATTAAATAAAATTATGTTTAAAAGAAATCACATAAAATTTTCATTTTAACTTAACTCTTTTACCTTTGTAAGTCATAGTAAAGAATATCTTTCATCATGCACAAAGACAGTAAACGAAGAGAAGCACTATTATACCACGCAAAACCGACACCGGGAAAAATTCAAGTTGTACCTACAAAAAAATATGCCACCCAACGCGATTTGTCATTAGCTTATTCGCCGGGTGTTGCCGAACCTTGTTTGGAGATTGCCAAAGACGTCAATAATGTTTATAAATATACCGCCAAGGGAAATTTAGTGGCGGTTATTTCTAACGGAACTGCTGTTTTAGGTTTGGGCGACATTGGTCCGGAAGCCTCAAAGCCTGTGATGGAAGGAAAAGCGTTACTATTTAAAATATTTGCAGACATAGATGTGTTCGATATTGAAGTTGGAACCAAAGACATTGATGCTTTTATAGAAACGGTTAAAAATATTGCTCCAACTTTTGGAGGAATTAATTTAGAAGATATTAAAGCCCCTGAGTCGTTTGAGATTGAACGTCGTTTGGTGGAAGAATTAAATATTCCCGTGATGCACGACGATCAGCACGGTACAGCAATCATTTCATCGGCTGCTTTGTTAAATGCTTTAGAACTAGCAGGAAAGAAGGCAACAAAAGTCAAAATAGTTATTTCAGGAGCCGGTTCAGCAGCATTGGCCTGTGCTAATTTATATCTATTGCTAGGTGTAAAAGCTGAAAACATAATAATGTTTGATAAAGACGGTGTATTGCACCCGGAGCGAACCGATTTATCGCCATTACAGCAAAAATACACGGCAGGTAAAAAAGGAACCGACTTGCGACAAGCATTGGTTAATGCCGATGTGTTTCTTGGTTTATCTGCAGGCAATATTTTGTCGCCACAAATGCTTTTAGGAATGGCAAATGACCCCGTTGTATTTGCAATGGCGAATCCTATTCCGGAAATTGATTATAATGTTGCAATTAACACAAGGAAAGATATTATTATGGCCACGGGTCGTTCAGACCATCCTAATCAAGTGAATAATGTGTTGGGTTTTCCCTATATTTTTAGGGGGGCACTCGATGTTCGTGCTTCAAAAATTAATGAAGAAATGAAAATGGCTGCCGTTCGTGCCTTGGCAGAATTAGCCAAAATGCCCGTTCCGGAGCAGGTGAATATTGCCTACGGAGAAACAAAATTAAACTTTGGCAGAGAGTACATTATACCAAAACCTTTTGACCCACGATTAATTACTACTGTTGCTCCCGCTGTGGCTAGAGCAGCGATGGAATCCGGTGTGGCTCAGCATCCCATTTTAGACTGGGATAAATATGAGGAGGAATTAGCCGAACGTTTAGGTTCCGATAATAAAATGGTTCGATTATTAGCTAATCGTGCGAAAACCAATCCGAAACGCATCGTTTTTGCCGAAGCAGACCATTTGGATGTGTTGAAAGCAGCTCAGATTGTTTGGGAGGAGGGCATCGGAATACCTATTTTGTTAGGAAACAAGGAAATTATTTTAGAACTAAAAGAGGAAATTGGATTTGATGCAGACATCCCTATTTTAGACCCTAAAACACCTGAATGTGATGAAAAGCGTTTGCATTATGCCAATACATTTTGGGACAGCAGGAAACGCAGTGGCATCACTTTATTGGATGCTCAAAAATGGATGCGTGAACGGAATTATTTTGCAGCGATGATGGTAAACGAAGGTGAGGCAGATGCTTTGGTTACCGGTTATTCTCGTAGTTATCCATCGGTTGTCAAACCTATCATGCAATTAATAGACAAAGCACCCGGGGTTTCCCGTATTGCCACTACTAATATCATGATGACCAATCGAGGTCCGATGTTTTTTTCGGACACAGCCATTAACGTCAATCCTTCGGCGACGGAATTAGCCAAAATTGCCTTGATGACTGCAGGAATTGTGAAGATGTTTGGAATGGATCCGGTGATAGCAATGGTTTCTTATTCTAATTTTGGATCATCCACCAATAATGAGAGTGCCGATAAAGTGCGTGAAGCAGTTGCCTATTTGCACAAATATTACCCAAATTTAGTAGTTGACGGAGAAATTCAGGCAGATTTTGCCCTGAACTCGGAGATGTTAAAAAATAAATTTCCATTTTCAAAATTAGCCGGTAAAAAAGTCAATACGTTGATTTTTCCAAACTTAGAATCGGCTAATATTAACTATAAAATGCTCAAAGAATTGAATCAAGTGGATTCTATCGGACCAATTATACTTGGTTTGGATAAGCCGGTTCATATTTTTCAGTTGGGAGCTAGTGTGGAAGAAATGGTAAATATGGCAGCGGTTGCTGTTGTGGATGCACAAGAAAAAGAAAAAAGAAACAAGATGATAAAAGTTAGCTTTTAAGGAATAAAAACGTTAATACTCGTTTTGTACAGTTCTAATTAAAGATTTTTGTTACATTTGAAAGCTAACATAATTCATTCATGATTACACATATTCAAGGCCGATTAGTTGAAAAAACACCCACAGATGTTGTGATTGATTGCAACGGCGTTGGGTACCACATACATATTTCATTGCATACCTATTCAAAGATTCCAAATGCCGAAAACATTAAATTATTTACGTATCTACAAATCAAAGAAGACGCTCATTCTTTGTTCGGGTTTGTAGAAAAATCAGAGCGTGAATTATTTAAAATGTTGCTTTCCGTATCTGGAATTGGGGCAAGTATCGCCCGAACGATGTTGTCATCGATGGAACCCAAACAAATTTTGAACGCGATTGCTACAGCAGATGTGGTAACTATTCAATCAATTAAAGGAATTGGTGCCAAAACAGCCCAACGAGTTATCTTAGATTTAAAGGAGAAAGTGTTAAAGATTTACGATTTAGATGAAGTTTCTATTTCTTCAAACAATACAAATAAAGATGAAGCGTTATCTGCTCTGGAAGTATTGGGTTTTAACAAAAAATTAGCAGAAAAAGTGATTGAGAGAATTGTTAAAGATTTACCCGACGCGACTCTAGAGACACTAATAAAATTAGCATTAAAAAATTTATAGTACTTGAAAACGGTTTATAAAAAATGTTCTATTATAGGATTAAAAGTTTGGTTTTTCATGCTGTTTTTTTTCTATAATGTTACTGTTTTTGCTCAAGACGAGCCCACTACACCATCCGATTCTACCGGCTATGCTGTGGGTAAAATCGTTTTGAATGACCCCAATAGTATTGTTTCTGCTTACACCTACGATCCGGTAACAAATTTATATGTATACAACAGTAAATTTGGCGAATACAATATCAATTATCCTCAGATTTTAACCCCAAAAGAGTACGAAGAAAAAGTTTTGCGTGAATCGATGCGAAATTATTTCAAACAAAAGCTGGATGCCATCGAAGGTAAAAAAGAAGGCACTTTAGCTGCTCAAAAGGATTTACTTCCCCGTTATTATGTTAATTCAGGCCTTTTTGAGAGTATTTTTGGAAGTAATACAATTGATATTCAGCCCAGAGGTTCTGTTGAGATGGACGTTGGTATAAGGTATACTAAGCAAGACAATCCATCCTTTTCTCCAAGAAACAGAACTACTACTACTTTTGATTTTGATCAGCGAATCAGTATGAGTTTAACTGGTAAAGTAGGGACGCGTTTAAACGTAAATATTAATTATGACACCCAATCTACTTTTAACTTTCAAAACTTAATGAAGTTAGAGTACACTCCTGATGAAGATGCTATTTTGCAAACATTAGAAGTGGGTAACGTAAGTATGCCTTTAAACAATACCTTGGTTAGAGGAGCTCAAAGTTTGTTTGGAGCTAAAGCGAAATTCCAATTTGGAAAGACAACTTTAACAACAGTATTTTCAGAACAAAAATCAGAAACACGATCCGTAACCGCAGAAGGTGGTGGAGCCATTCAAGAGTTTGAAATTTTTGCTTTGGATTACGATGCCGATCGACACTTTTTCTTATCTCAATATTTCCGTGACAAATACGATGCTTCCTTAAGAAACTATCCGCTGATTGATAGTAGGGTCCAAATTACACGTTTAGAGGTATGGGTAACTAATCGTCAAAATCGAGTGAATGTTACACCGGAGGGAAATAACCTTAGAAACATTATTGCGATTCAGGATTTAGGTGAAGCACGGTTATCAAATGTCGACGACACGCAAGTGGTAGGTTTAGATCCTGCTCTTGTTTTTAATCCGTCTGTACCCTTTGACACCCCTCCTAAAAACTCTAATAACTACTTTGATCCTACCTTAATTGCCACTAGTGGAGGACTTTTAAATCCTGCCATTAGAGAAATTGTCACTTCACAAAATGGTTTTAACGTTCCGCCAAATACGGTAAGTGAAGGTCGAGATTTTTCGAAATTAGAGAATGCAAGAAAAT
>NZ_JBILTE010000131.1:0-7220 GCF_044371705.1 Flavobacterium sp.
AATAAGGCTTCCCAAGTAATTGAACCCACAATGCCATCAGAAACCAAAGGAATTCCTTGACTATCTAATGCTAAACTCTGAAATAACTTAACAGCAGATTTTGTACTATCGTCAAAAATTCCATTTTCAAGAATTGTTACAATTCCTAGTGCATTGAGCTTCTTTTGAATAGCAATGACAATTTCGGTGTTGGATTCACCTTTTTTAATATATCGGTTTGGATAGTTCATGATTGTTCATTTTTCTATTAATATTTCTGGATACGATTTAGAATTTTCATTTATTAAACTGCTAATTTTCATCGAATTGAACAAGAAATGCATCGTGTTAAAAAAAGTTTCTTCTATTGATTCCTTGTCGCCAAAAGCTTCAATACCAAGTGAATAATACACTTTGCGTTCAAGTGAAAATTTAGTTAGCTCTATTCCGGCTCCATTATTAATAATTTCTTTACCCGAAACAATCTTCTTGTTGTCTAAATCAAATTTCACTAATAACCTATCTTTTTCAATCAGTATCCAATCCGTTGTGATTTCTTTTGATACAAAGTTTTGCAGCACATCTAATGGATTTGTTTTTGAATCTAAATCGAAACTATATTTTACCCAGTTATTCACCGTTCCAATATTTTGGTTATTGAATTTATACGCACCTAAATCTTGCATCAAGGATTTCAATTCTAGTTTGGCAATAATATTTCCATGATCATCTTTTTTAGGCTCTCTAATTTTAATTCCTAAGGTTTTACTATTTGTTTTTAAATAGTAGTCTTGTCGTTGATAGTGATTTTTTTCTGAAAATCTTTCTCCAAAATTCAGAAACCAATTTTCTGCGATGTCCATTTCATTGGTTGAAAGAATCCATCTTGTTTCAGTACTTAATTGCATATTTTATTTTTTTGGAATGAATATAATTGCTGAAGAAGCGAAATCAAAAACACCACTATAAGTGGAAATTAAATTATTGTCTTTGTCAAAATAAGAAGCTGTATAATTTATTAATGTATCAATAGTTGCGGCATTGCTAACTAAAAAATTAATTAGCAAAGGCGTTTTAAAATCTGCTTTTAATCGTTCTAATGCGAATGTTGCTGTTGTTGCATTCACAGTGACTTCCAAACGAATTCTCCTGGTAGCTGCTTTTTGAGTTTGAAACTGAATTTGTATGTATTTATTAAAGCTATTTGAAGTGGCTACAATGTTAGAAAATTCTTTGCTAATGTTTTCGTTAATGTCATATTCTAAGAACGCGTTTTTAACATCTTTAACTGCTAAACTTGAATTCAATGTACTAAAAGGAATTTCTTTACTTTGTTCGCTTTCAATAGTATAATTAGAAAATGGACTGCTTGAAAACAGCGGTAAATCTGCAGTATCAATAGACAATGCGGTTTGAATTTTACAAGAAGAAAGGGAATTGTTTTTTAGAAGCATTTTTTTAGAAACATTGTCAATTTCAACAGATACCATTTCTCCAATTGTTTTTTGGATGTTGAATTCAATAATACTTGTGTCTTTTATTTCTTTATGTACAAAATTAATATTTGCATATTGAGACAAACTATTGTTTATAGAATTGATTAAAATACTAGCATCATTTAAATTTTCGGTGGAAAAATCTACTAAAAAATATTTGCCATCAACAGTAATGTTGGCGTTTTGAAAATATTGATTTCCATTTATCTGATAGGTTGCTTCAATATCGTTTGGATACACAAATTTTATTTTATCAAAATATCCTGTGCTGTTGCCATCAATTAATTTATTATTAAACAATTCAATTTTTAATTTATTTAAATCAAATTCTGACAAATCGGGTCCGATTGCAAATTGGAAACTGATTTTTGAAATATCATTGGAAAGACCACTATCGCTTTCTGTTCCGTGAAAAATAGTATTCACACACGGTATTTTAGTATCTGAACTTCTGGTGATATTATATCTTTTCGCTATTAACAAAAATTCATTTACGGCAACTTTGGATTTATATATGGAAAGTTTATCTAAATTAATTCCGGGAATAAAAATTTGCTCATATAAAGAAAAATCGACATTAAAATTAAATGGATTTGTAACAAATCCGCCACCAATCGTATGATATAAACTTTTTAATGGATCAGATTGTAATGGATAATTAAGTGTTTTATTTACTTTTAAAACAAACGTATTTTTAACATATTCAGGTGTTATTTCTAGCGTGTTATTAAAGGTAGTGACTGGTCTTACAAGATCCACTTTATCATTAATAATTAATGGTCTGATTACAGTATATTTCATTGGCGTCGCTATTGCATCCATTCTTAAAGAGTCGACTAAACTTGCCTTACGTAAAGTAAAATCTTTAGCTAATAAAAAGTTTTTTCTGGCTTTAGAGTAGCCTTTAAAACTAAAGAACAAATCAATATTGGATTTAAGTTCTTCAATGTTAGTGACCAAATTAGAAAAGGCAATTTTTACCGCTTCATCTTTGATATCAAATGTAATTTCCTTTTGTAATTCATCAACAATTCCATTAATTTTAATAACATTATCCTTAACTTTTAAGTTTAAAATCGCTTCTTTCAACTGAATAGGAATGTTTTGAAGCGTTGCGTTAACTACTTTATTTTTAAACGTATAGTTTAGTGTTATTTTTCCGAGATAACCTATGTTTTCACTTTTTTCATTCAGCACGTTTTCGTAATAAAAAACTTGAGAATTATGCAAGGGTGTAATTTCAATTTCTGGAAACTGAAGTTGAATAGCATTATCATTAAAATCTTTAAATAATGAATTTTGATCTACGGTGCTACTGTCTTCAATTAATGGAAAATATTCCTTATTTAAAAAAACACTAAGGATTGCAGGTTGCAACACTACAGAAGTTAAAACAGGATGTGTAACTACCGAAAAAGCTGGCGTTTTATCCTTATTAACTTCTGTAAAATTGTTACTTAATTTACCTTCTTCTAAATTAAATCTGTTGATAGGCACCATTTTATTTCCTGATATTTTGAATGTATTTAAATCTGGCATGACTTTTTAGTTTAGATAGTAGTTTTTACTATTTGAATGGTTAAAAATTCCAAAGAAGTGGTTTCCTTGTCAATATCAATTTTATTTTCAATTGTATGTAATGAATTGTCTTTGCTAGTGATAGTTGTTTGTTTTACAACAATCTGTTTGGATTTAGATATCAAAAAATCAAAGACAAAAGTTTCTGAATTTTTATCAAAAGTTTTCCAAGTAGCTTGTTTCATTGTATCTAGAATTTTTTCTTCTGTAAAAATTCTTGCGTTTGATTTCCAGACAGTTTGATTTGTAGAATTTGGATAGCCAACTTCCACATTTAAGAGTGAAATATTTTTTAAATGATCTGAATCATTTACGCATACTCTAATTTGTAGTTTATCGTAACTCATAATTAAATAATTATAGAAACAAAGAGGACAAATGTCCTCTTTGTTATCATTAAATTTACTCCATAAAAGAGGCTCTGATTTTTTCAACATCTTTGTTTTGAGCGTCAGTTCCGGATGGTATTTCGAATAAAACATCACCTGCAAAATAATCAATAGCAACGTAATTCGTTGAAATACTTACTTTTTTTGATTTCGTACCAATTTTTCCTTTACACGTATATTTAACTTTGTACTGCGTTGGTTTAATACTATAATTAGCTTCATACCACACTTTGTAAGGAATCATGTCTTCAAAATTATCAGCTGTAAATTTGAATTTTTGAGTTGACATTTTATCCACTTTTAAAGTTACTTCAATCGTATCACATTCAAAAAGTTCTTCGGTTGATAAAGTATAATCCACCATATTTGTGATTGGAAGCGGAATAAAAACGTTTGTTCCATCAAAGTCATATTCTACCACTTTATCCGCCAATTTTACTCTTTTGTCTTTTTCATACATTACGTTTGTACGAACTTTTACATTGCTTGGTGTTGCATTTTTAACGAAGTCAAAAACAAATTTATCATCAACCATAGATGGATCATTCCAGTTAGCTGGGAAAACAGCATCTATAGTTTTACCACCAGAAGTAGTTGTTTTAATAAATGGAACGCCACCTATTGCCATTTTACGACCTGAACCTTTCCAAACCATTTTACCTTTAGAATCTGGATAACCAACTTCAAGAGCTACTTGATTAACTGCACTATCTGATGTGATGATACCCTCTTTATCTACTCTCGCTATTCCACCATTTAAAGATGCAGTAACCTGAACTTTTGTAAAATCTTCGTCTAATCTTACTTCCGTGATGTATTTTTTCAAGTCTTCTTTAGCAGCATCACCTGATTTAGTTGTTAAAGGAGTTAGAGTTCCGCTTAATGTACTATCCATAACAGTTACAGCAGAAAATTTAATTTCGTCTGTAAACTGCACTTCTCTAATTTGTGTACCACTTTTTAAACTAACCCCAACGCTAATTCCTCCAGTGAAAATACTAAACAGACCTAGGCTTGCATTTGGATCACTTGCTGGTGTAAATTGTTTTTCTGGTTTGTCAAAAATTTCTTTTTGTAACAATTGGAAAGCAAACTCTCTTTGTTTAGTTAATAGTTCCATCTCGAACTTTTTCTTTTCATCATTAGAAAACTGTTCGTCAGTAAATATTTCACTTACAATTCCACCATCTGTTTTAATTTTTTCATATTCGCTTTCCCATTTCAAATCCGCATAACCACCAACACTTACATTCGCTTTAGCTGAAAAATATGTATGAACTCTTTTTACATCTATTGTAGTTTTAATTTTGGTAGTAGGTAAATATCCTTTGTATTTAATAGCGTTTTGTACTACTAAATTATTGTTGCCATTTTCTAAAGAAGATTTTACTAAAAGGGCACTATTTCTTCCCATTAAAACAGAGAAAGCATTTTCACCTAAGCCAAAAGTAGTTCCATTTCCCTCACCTTGAACATTGAAAGACCAAGGGTTTTGCCCGTCAAAAGGAAGCTTATCTTTTTCACCAATAATATGCATCGAAATTTTGTTTTCTGTCAATTGAATTGGTCTAACATTCGTTTCGTTAAAATCTTTATCTACTCCTTTTATATAAGAAAACAAACCAAATAGTTTTGAGTGTCTTTGGTTTTGGTACTCGGTATGCAGTTTTTGTTTTAATTTATCTATTGCTTTTTTTAGCACTTGTTCTGGTACATCAATTGTAGAGGTTAAAGTGGTGAAAGCACCTGCTTCTTCACTAAATCCTTCTGAACCAATTATACCAGAATCAATAACTCCTTTAAAAACCTGCATTGAAAATTTATATTTTCCATCTTTAACAGGTTCTTTAGCTAAACGAGGAGCTTTTGGATAATAATAAAATTGCATCGCTTTATTTTCCTTTCTTAAATCATTATTGTGAGGATCTGGTGAAAATAGTAGTGTATAATCTACTCCATCTTCATTTTCTAATAAAATTTCTACTGTTCCCGCTCCCGCATGTGGGTAGCCAAGAGGTGTTGCATTTGCCATAATTTTGTTTTTTAATAGTTTAAAAGCTTACTCTTTTATGGGTTTTCAGCTTCCCCCATGAATTAACTACTTGTTTCTTTATTTTTTAAGAAAATTGAATTCTTGCTTGATTAATTAAATCGACCATATCTAAACCTCCACTTGCTGCATTTGTGGTATTATTTTGCCAGCTTTGAACAGCAACTACTTTAGGAGTTGTTCCCCAATATCCCCAAAATGTTCCCCACTTTGACCAGGCCAAACATCACCTTGATGATATAGTACTTGTTTATTTAAATATAATTTGGTTTAACTCAGTGGTTTTACCTTCGGTTTGATTTATTTGTGCTGCTCCCATCGCTGCTAAAGCGTTTGATATTTGTACGTCTAATGCATTTCTTTTGATATTACCACTAGTTGCTCTTAAGACTTTGCATAAATTATAAGTAAAATAACCCCGAGTAACTCCTCCCATATTTCCTTCCATGGCAACTTGACTTTCTTTACAAGCTGCAAAAAGTGCATGATTCATGGTGGTTGCAGTTATGACTTGTTTTGTGCCTTTTTTACTTGTTTTTTTAACTTCAACTAATTCTTTTGAGTGGTTAAAATAAAACTCGTCTTCTAAATTAGGTTCAATAAATCGTGCAGCTTCATTTGTAGGATTGCCATCTAAATCAACTAAGTTCATTCTTCTTGTTCCTGTTCCTGAGTGGCAGCAATCAAAAATGACATCCATATTAACGCCTGCAGGAAGTTTCTTGAGTATAGCAGCAAATTCATCATCTCGAATTACTCCAGCCGATGCATAATCATGCGGACAAATAGCGTCATCTAAGCCATCAACCTCAAAGTCGGATCCTATATTTGCAACTCTGGTTCCATGTCCGGAATAATAAAAAACGATTGAATCTCCTTTTTTGCTCGTAGTAACCAAATTGGTTAAATTCGAAATAATGTTTGCTTTTGTTGCGTTATGATTTGTTAAAATTCTTACGCTTAATGCCGGAAAACCACAAATTACTAAGGTGTTTGCCATATCTCTTGCGTCATTAACGCAACCGTTTAAATCAGGACCTCCAGTCCCAATAGGGGCATAATCATTAATACCCACAACCAATGCTTTCTTTGCCATTTTCTTTACTTTTTAAATTGTTAGACTTTATTATTACTTATTATACTTTATCCTAACTTTCTACTTTTTAGGATTGTCAAAAATTATTTTTAAAAATTTAATTTGTTTTAATATTTTGAACGATGTAAAATTGAAAATATTTAAACAATTGATATAGAGGCAATTCACCTAATTTTTATAAGGATTTTTGCGGTTATAAAAAGGGTGTATTTCCCCTTGTCATTCTTTACATATCTAGATACTTTTGTAACTCAAACAATAAAACACCAATTAATTATGAAAAAAATCTTTACCATTATTGCATTAGCAGTAATTTTACAATCATGTGAAAAAGAAGAAAAAAGTTTTGAAAATCCTAAACAGTTAATATCTGTTGAAGAAGCAAAAGAGATGAATCTGAGATATATCAATGAAAGATCACAATTGATTTCAGAAAGTTTAAAAATTGAAGATGCAAATGCGGTATGGTATTCTATCGAAGAATTAGAAAATTACATCCATTACGCAAAAACCGAAGGTGCAAAAAATGGATATAAAATCGACGGAATGAGATTCTATCTAGGCGTCTATGGAAAAGATCCTAAAAATGCAGAAAAAGCAGGATTAACCACTATTTTTTTAACACCTACAGG
>NZ_JBILTE010000015.1:0-24326 GCF_044371705.1 Flavobacterium sp.
CTAACTCGTAAATAAAAGGTTCGCTTGTATTTAGAAAGGAATATCCGTAACGAATCGCTCTACGTAAAATTCTACGAATAACATAACCTGCTCCGGTGTTCGAAGGCAATTGCCCATCCGCAATCGCAAAAGCTACAGCACGAACATGGTCTACAATTACACGAATAGCAATGTTAGTTTTGTTTTGTTCTTCTGATATATTTTTAACTTCGTTAGAAGTATATTTTAACCTTGTAATTTGTTCCACTTTTTCAATCAATGGTGTAAAAACATCGGTGTCATAATTAGATGTTTTCCCTTGCAAAGCCATACACAAGCGTTCAAAACCCATTCCGGTATCTACGTGTTGAGCAGGTAACTTTTCTAAGGAACCGTCGGCTTTTCGGTTGAACTCCATAAATACATTGTTCCAAATTTCAACCACTTGCGGATGATCATTATTCACTAAACTTTTTCCGGAAACTTTTGCTTTTTCTTCCTGCGAACGTAAGTCGACGTGAATTTCTGAACAAGGTCCGCATGGTCCTTGATCACCCATTTCCCAGAAATTATCTTTTTTGTTACCGAGTATAATTCGGTCTTCATCAATCAATGATTTCCAGATATCCCATGCTTCTTGATCAAAGGGTACATTTTCATCAGGGTTTCCTTCAAAAACGGATACATAAAGATTCTCTTTAGGAATTTTATAGACTTCGGTCAATAATTCCCAAGCCCAATTGATGGCATCTTTTTTGAAATAATCGCCAAACGACCAATTTCCTAACATTTCAAACATGGTGTGATGATAGGTATCAAAACCAACATCTTCCAAATCGTTGTGCTTTCCTGAAACACGCAAACATTTTTGGGTATCGGCAATTCGTTTGCTTTTGGGTTCCGCGTTCCCTAAAAAATATTCTTTAAATTGAGCCATGCCCGAATTGTTAAACATCAAGGTTGGATCATCTTTTAGAACGATTGGAGCGGAAGGAACAATTAAATGTCCTTTACTTTCAAAAAACTGCAGAAACTGCTTGCGAATATCTTGTGATTTCATTTTGATAATAGAGTTCAAAGTTTAAAAGTCAAAAGTTTAAGTGAGTAGCACTCAAAATGCTAATTGCTGCAGCAAAATTAAATTAGCTTTAGAATGAAACATTTCTTAAATTTGTTCACCTAATCCTTTTGAAAGCACAAAAATAGTATAATTTAAGAAATGTCGAAGAAAGTAAAGTATTATTACGACACTGAAAGTCTCGCCTATAAAAAAATCAGACCTAAAAAAGGTCGGAAGTTTGGTTATACACTACTTTTTCTGGTTTCTTCTGCCTTATTTGGATTCTTGTGTTTTGTAATTTTATTGAATACTCCGTATTTTGAAACGCCAAAAGACCGTCTACAAGCACGTGAGATTGAAAACATGAAACTTCGTTATTCCATTTTGAATAAAAAAACGGAACAATTGGATGAAGTTTTAGCAAGCATTGAAGAACGTGACAATAATATTTACCGTATTTATTTTAACTCCTCTCCGATCCCGGAAGAACAACGAAAAGCGGGATTTGGTGGTGTGAATCGTTATAAAGATTTGGAAGGTTACAACAATTCTGAGCTAATTATTAGCACTACAAAACAGGTAGATGTTTTATCCAAGCAACTGGCTATTCAATCAAAATCATTGGATGAAATTATCAAATTAGCCAAAGGAAAAGAAAAATTATTAGCGGCTATCCCGGCTATTCAGCCTGTGAAAAATGAAGATTTAACACGAATGGCTTCCGGATTTGGATATAGAAACGACCCATTTACAAAAATTAGAAAATTCCATTTTGGAATGGATTTCACGGCCAGAACGGGTACTCCTGTTTATGCAACCGGAGATGGAGTAGTTCAGAAATCAGACAATACGATGTCAGGTTACGGAAACCTAATCATTATTAGCCACGGTTTTGGATATCAGTCGTATTATGCCCATTTAAGCAAATACAAAGTAAGAGCCGGTCAAAGAGTAAAACGCGGGGATGTGATAGGATTTGTGGGAAGTACCGGACGAAGTGAAGCTCCGCATTTGCATTACGAAGTGCATAAAGACGGCGATGCAATTAACCCAATTAATTTTTATTACGGAAGTATTTCAGCGGAAGAATACATAGCCATTTCAAAAATTGCTAATCAGGAAAATCAGGCTTTGGATTAGTTGGGAGATGGAAGATGGAAGATGGGAGATGGAAGATGGGAGATGGAAGATGGGAGATGGGAGATGGGAGATGGAAGATGGAAGATGGAAGATGGGAGATGGAAGATGGGAGATGGAAGATGGAAGATGGAAGATGGGAGATGGAAGATGGGAGTTGGAATTTGGGATTTATTAATTTAGAATTTATAAAACATGCATATAGAGCTTTCAAAAGACAAATTATATTTCAGCATAGGTGAATTAGCCGATGCATTTGGCGTGAATGCTTCGCTCATCCGTTTTTGGGACAAAGAATTTGACATTTTAAAACCAAAGAAAAATGCCAAAGGCAATCGCATGTTTACCCAAGAAGATGTGAAGAATTTGCAATTGATTTATCATTTAGTGAAAGAACGTGGATTCACCCTAGAAGGAGCCAAAACCCACTTAAAAGAGGGTCAGAAAAAAACGTTGGATAAATTTGAAATTATTGCAAAATTGGAAACAATTAAAATGCAATTACAGCAGATTAAAGAGGAGATGTAGGTTGTAGGTTGTAGGTTGTAGGTTGTAGGTTGTAGGTTGTAGGTTGTAGGTTGTAAAATTAAAAATTTATAAAATATTGTAACTGATTATTTAAACAATAGACTAATAAACAAATTAAAAAACAGAAATTATGAAAAAATGGTTAATTCCCGTAGGTATTATTGTGATTTTAGTAATCATGGCAGTTTCGTCATACAACGGATTAGTAGGTGTACAAGCTGATGCTAAAACAGCATGGTCGAACGTAGAAAGTAGCTACCAAAGAAGAAATGACTTAATTGGAAATTTAGTTAAAACCGTGCAAGGAGCAGCTGACTTTGAAAAAGGAACGCTAACAGCGGTAATAGAAGCTCGTGCAAAAGCGACCTCGATGACTATCGACCCAACAAATATTACTCCCGAACAAATGGCACAATTCCAGCAAACGCAAGATGGATTAGCCGGAGCTTTGAAAAGCTTATTGGTAACCGTTGAGCGTTATCCTGATTTAAAAGCGAATCAAAACTTTTTGGAATTACAAGCTCAATTAGAAGGGACTGAAAACAGAATCAATGTGGTTCGTGACCGTTACAATGAAACGGTAAATATCTACGACAAAAAAATCAAATCGTTCCCAAATGTATTGTTTGCCGGAATCATGGGATTCAAAGAAATGGAACGTTTCAAAGCAGCTGAGGGAGCAGAAAAAGCACCGGATGTAAATTTTGATTTTAAATAAAATGTCACAAGTTGAAGATTTTCTAACAGCGACCGAAGAGCAAGAAATTGTTCATGCAATTGCATTGGCAGAAAAAAACACTTCCGGAGAAATCCGCGTTCATATTGAGAATCATACCGATTTAAAACCTCTTGAAAGAGCTCAAGAGGTTTTTCATCAATTGAAAATGGATGAAACCGATTTAAGAAACGGTGTGCTCTTCTATGTAGGCGTTTCCGACCATACTTTTGCAATCATTGGTGACAAAGGAATCAATGATGTTGTTGAAGCAGATTTTTGGGATTGCACCAAAGATATTGTTATTGAAAACTTCAAAAACAAACAATTCAAAGAAGGTTTAATCAAAGGAATTTTAAGAGCGGGTGACCGATTGAAACAGTATTTCCCTTTTGCCGATGATGATACTAACGAACTATCTAATGAACTATCAAAAGGATGATCAATCTATCTAATTTAAAAAAAACAGGATTTGCATTTCTTTTGATGATTGTATCGCTTTCCGTTTTTTCGCAAAGCAATAAAATTCCAAATCCACCTTCTTTTATCCCACCTATTATTGACAGTACTAAAACGCTTTCAGATTTAGAATACAAGCAATTGTATGACAAACTAAGGACTTATTACGACAGTACATCAACCGAATTGTTTGTCATGATTATTCCTTCCACCAATGGTGACGATATTGCAAGATATGCCACCGATTTGGGTCACAAATGGAAAATTGGACAAAAAGGGAAAGATAATGGTATTGTATTTTTGATTGCAAAAGAAGATCGAAAAATGACTATTCAAGCAGGGTATGGAACAGAACATTTATTGACCGATGCTTTGTCAAAAAGAATCATTGAACAAGTTGTAAAACCTGAATTTAAGAACAATAATTATTACCAAGGTATCGACAGCGGAACCACTGCCATCATTCAAGTAATGAATGGCGAATATAAAAATGATTTAAAAAAAGGGGGGAAAAGCAGTGGATTTATCTTTTTAATTATTTTGTTCGTTTTTATTCTTATCATGATTATTGCCAACAAAAAAAATAAAGGCGGTGGCGGGGGTAACTCCGGTCGTTTTTCCGGTCCGGATTTGATGGACATCATTATACTGAGCAGTTTGGGTCGTGGAAGCGGCGGTGGCGGCGGTTTCGGAGGAGGTTCTTCCGGCGGCGGTTTTGGCGGATTTGGCGGAGGCGGCGGATTTGGTGGTGGAGGTGCCAGCGGCGGATGGTAAAAAACTATAAAAAAAGCGACTTGAGTTTCAAGTCGCTTTTTTGTTGAATTAAAAACTAATTAATCAATAATAAAAATCCCACCATTCTCTTCCTTCTTACCTCCAAATTTATCCAATTTGTAAGTCAATGAGAACATCACATACTGTTGCAAAACAATGTTTTCAGTATCGGTAATTGCTGTTGGTGTAATGGTTCTTCGAACGCCTACATTTTGATTCAAAACGTCGTATACTTTTACTTTGGCTAACAAACGATCTTTATAGAAATTATATCCCAAACTCATGTTCCACAAATAGAAATCTTTTTGAAAACCGTCGGCAATATTTGAATTATACGTATATCCAAAATCATTTCCGAATACAAAATTCTTGGGCCAATAATTGGTGGTTTCTATTTTGAATGTATGCACAAAATTGTTGGCGTTGTCAATCTGATAATTTTTATAATCCGTTGAATTATAGGTGTATCGATAGGAAGGTGCAATCGTAACCAATTCTTCAATACTCCAATTCAGACTTACTTTTGGTTCCATTCTCCAGCCTCTGGCTTCATATAACTCTGCATTGGTTAAACCTTGGCTAAAATTTGTTCCGGAATCAAAACCGGCACTAAATTGCAGGGTTCGCTTTTCCTTTTTAAACGATTTGCTCCACGTAACTCCTAAATAAGAATTCAATCCCTTATCAACATTTTCATAGGTTGTATTCGCTTTAAAATCGTCGTCAAAAACTGTTGAAACCACAATTTGATCCTTGTACACAGTCATACCTCCATAAAAAAAGAAACCGCTCCTTGACTGCCAGTCATAATTGTTATAATTCAAATATACACTATGCTGCTTCGTCGGATCTAATTCTGAATTTCCAACAATGGTATTCAAAGGATTTGACAAATCTACTACAGGCAGAATTTGATTGGCAAGCGGCAACTCTACTTGATAATTGTAATTGGCATAAACAGATTTACTTTTATTGATGGTATAATTAAAGCTTCCTTCAATTTTTGGAAAAATATAGTCTTTGTCTAGTGGCGTAATTACTCCTAAATAATCAGATTCATTTTTAAACGTTACAAACTCAGGTCCAGCGTTAATTCGAGCCCTAATGTTCTTTTTTTGAAGATTCAAACCTAGTGTTGGATGAATTTTAAATACACTGGAGTTAATGGTATTGGACTGCAAATCATTAAAAATATCATAAGCTTGCGAAGCCGCATCAAAATCAAATGTTTTTCTGACATCTCCCGAACTGTAATAATCTATTTCAGTGGTAGCACTTAATTTCAAGGAGTCGGTCAGCGGTTCGCCAAAACGGACTTCCGTTCTGATTTTATTAAACTTGGTATCTACAAATTGATTTTGATTGCGAATGTCATTCGGCTCAGCCGATTGATAAAAAATGGTTGCCGAATTGATGTTTGAAAAAGCACTTGATTTTTTGTGTTCATTATCAACCGAAATGGTCATGCCACGATTTTTCTTTTTGAATTGCTTGTAAAAATAAATATTGTTTTCAAACCCCATGTCGTCTGTTTCAGTATAAGTATCAGACAAACTTTCATTCAATAATTCATTTGTTTCACTTGTAGTTTCTTGGCGGCTTTTATTCCAATCTTTATTTAAGTTTTTTGAAAACTTCGGACTAACATAAACAGTGGCTGTATATTGTGAGCATTCCGAACTCTATTTGATTCGCCATTGGATTCGGTAAAAGTGGAACCTGTTGGTAATAAATTGGTCCTTGAGGTGCGATTGACATTTTCCGTTTCTGCATTAGAAAAAAAGTAATTACTACTCATATCGATTTTTTTCAACCACTTATCTACATAATTCAAACCAATTAAATTAGAAGTAGTAATACCGTTACTTCCTCCAAAACTCATGCCGTTAATGCCAAATGAGCCATCGTCACTATAAAAAACGGATGAATTTCGTCCGCCTCCCATATTGTCAAAAATCTCATTCATGGAGAATCCAACAGAGTTGATATTATTTGCTGAAGCGATGACACTAATCTTTTGCTCGCCTTTGAACCAATTCAAGAGCAAACTCGATTCGTAGCGATTATCTGACCCATAACCACCCATGACTTTGCCAAAAAAGCCCTTATTTTTATCTTCTTGAATGGTGAGATTGATGGTTTTCTCTTCAGCCGAAGCTGATTCACCGGAAATCTCTTCTTCTTTGGTTTTGGTATCGACCACCTGAATTTTTTCGATGATTTCAGCGGGAAGATTTTGAGTGGCAATTTTACCGTCTTTACCAAAAAAAGGTTTCCCGTTGACCAAAATTTGGTTCACTTCTTTACCATTAACAGTAATTTTTCCTTCAGGGGAGATTTCGACTCCGGGTAATTGTCGCAGCAGTTTTTCAACATTTGCATCAGCACCCACTTTGAAAGAAGCTGCATCAAATTCCAACGTGTCATTTTTGATACGAATAGGAGGTGCTTCCGATTTCAAAACAACCTCATCCAGATTGTTATCCGCTTCTTTTAATGCTATAAGTCCTATTTCTTTAGTAGTGGATAAATCTGCAAATTCTTGTTGGTAATTTTGATACCCCAAAAACGAAATTTTAAGAAAAAAAGGTTGATTGATTTTTCGAGTTTTAATCTCAAAAGAACCATTTTTATTAGAAATAGTATAATCAATTACGGTAGAATCTTTTTTAGAGGTCAGATAAACTGTTGCAGATTCGAGCGGCAATTTTGTTCGTTCGTCAATAATCTTTCCGTTTACTGAAATAATATTTTGACTCGAGGCAATGATAGAACACAAAGAAATCAAAATCCACAAAACAACTTTAGGCATAAATATCGGAAATTAGCTATTAGAAAATACTAAAAGCGAATTAACTAATTTAGTATCGTATGCTAAAATTTCTTACAAAATATTTAACATATTTAACACATTCCAAATCTAAAGTAATTGGAAAATAGTACCTACTAAATTAACACTATTGTTTAAATCCGCAGATTACATTCAATAGTGATAGTTTGGAAAATAGTTTGAAGTTATCTACAAACTACTAAAAACGGTAACCCAAATGAATCATGTATCTAAAACCAGCCGTTGTAGTATTAAAAGAACCTTTGCGTTCAAATTCTCCCGGCTCAATTACTTGGTCATATCCCGGAATTTTATCCGCCAAAAACTGATTTAATTCTTGGAAAAATAACGCTTCATCTTCCGGAGACATAGAGGTGTCTAACCCTATTTTTGCAGAATAGTTTGCGATTCCTGGACCAATAAGCACTAAATCCAAGGCAACTCTATCCCAAAAAATAAACTGATAGCCTAATTGAAATCCAATCGTATGAAAGTTCAATGTCAAGTCTGTATTTACTTGCCCCTGATAGGTTTCACCTTCAAAATTCCAAACATTCCCTCGCTCAAAGTGATTGTATGAATAATAAGGCCCAATATAAACTCCTCGCGGAGCACTATATTTATTTACTTGTCCCAAATAAAAACGATAATCAATAGATGTATTGATGCCAAAATCATCATTGTTTTTTAATAATTGCAGCGATTCAGATATTTTACCTCCAAAACCGTCCAATGCGAAGCGACCCACGTTAATGGAAAACGATTGGTTTTCTTTGATTACCCGTTCATAACCAATTACCAAATAATCGTTAGAAAATATAAGTGGACTTGTTAAGTTAAATCGGATGATATTTTTTCGAACGTGCTTTGTACTGTCCTTTTTTTCTGAATCTTGCTCTTGTGCAGTAACTGAAAACAAACCAATGAAGAACAATGTAATAGCTAATAATGTACTTTTCATTTTTATAAAATTTTGTAAATAAATAAGGTCTTCAAAGATACTAAACTAGGTTAAAAACCTATAATTAAATCTTACTATTTTTTTAACATAATAGCAGTTAAAAAACCTGCACAAAATATATTCATAAAAAAACTATATTTTTAACAATTCGGTATCAATAAATAATTAATTTTAACATTTCAAAAAGAATTTAAAGGTATGTTTTTATTCCTTTTTGATTGGATTAATTGCTAAGTCCTCTCTAGTTATTGGTGGATTAATTACCTCATGGTTTTCGTTAAGTCGAAAAACGTTAGGCATCCTTATGGCTTTTGGGGCTGGTGCATTAATTTCGGAAGTTGCTTATGAATTGACCTGCGAATCTAGACAAATACGATGATGCAGAAACTTCCAAACATGGAGATAAATTGGCAGATGTTTTTACTGTTCTGGGATTTGCTATTTTTTTGGCCGTTGTAATACTAGAATACTCAACATAGTTCTTCTCTTTTGTAAAAATTATCCTCTTTGAATGAAAGTTATTAAATTACATGTCGCTATACTTAATTTGAAAGCCAGTTTAATTCACCAGTTCGTTTTAATTTTAGTAGTATACTCAAGTCTGTTCAGTAAAATTCAAGCTCAAAATGACAGCCTTTCGTATCCATACCAAAACATTTATCCTTTGGACCTAAAAATGGTTATCAAAGGAAAAGAGAAATCAAAAAATAATAGCGGATTACCTACTGAAGATAAATTAATGTGGTTTGCTGTTCCCATTGTAGGTTCCAATCCAACGTTGGGCTTCTTTTATGGGCTTGGAGGCACCGGTTCCATTTATTTAGGTAATCCAAAGACAACAAATATTTCCAGTGCTAATGTTTCGGTGCAGTACACCACCAACAATCAATTCATCAGCTCTATCAAAGGCACCATCATGACTCCAAATAATTCTTGGGAACTATTAGTTGATTTAAAATACAGTATCTTTTCTGAAAACACCTACGGTTTAGGAAGCGATTACAACCAACCCATTCAAGAGGATTGGATTATTGGCGGTGCAGAAACTACAGGTTTTAGTGGTGCACAACCTATAGAATCCAATCAAGTTCGCGTTCACTTAACGGCACTCAAAGCAATAACCAGCAGAATATTTATTGGAGGTGGCTACCATTTAGATTATCATTACAAAATTGAAGATTTAAGTTTGGACTTAAATGCTGCACAACCTGTAATTACTAGTCATTATGCGTACAGTCAATTTTATGGTTTTGATCCAACGACTTACTTGTCTTCAGGCTTAAGTGCCGATTTTATGATTGACGATCGCGATCATACAGTAAATGCATATATAGGAAATTTTGTCCATCTATCCTACCGCCTCAATCCAAAATTTTTAGGCAGTGAAACCAATTATCAAATGGTTTATGCGGAAGGAAGATTCTATAAAACATTATCCAAAACGAACCCCCGGCACCTTTTAGCTTTATGGGGTATTGGTCAGTTTACATTTTCGGGTGATGCTCCTTATTTGCACCTCCCATCGAGTGGAAATGATATGCGAAACAGAATTGCCAGAGGATATGTTGGCGGAAGATTCAGAGGAAATTCCTGGATTACTGCCGAAGCGGAATACCGCTATCCAATTTCTAAAAACGGTTTATTTAGTGGGGTTTTTTTTGGAAGTGCCACCACGACATCCAGAAATGCAATTACCATTGGAACAGAATACATAGAAAAGTTGCGGTTGTTTGAAGCAATCCGACCCTCAGGTGGAGCAGGTTTGCGAATGTTACTTGAACGTGCCGGACGACTGAATTTAGGTATTGACTTTGCGGTTGGACAAAACGGTTCTAAGGGATTTTATTTTGTAATTGGAGAAACTTTTTAAAGTTAAAAATTAATATTTTTGCATGAAATTCAGTTACTAAAAAATTAAAATGACAAAATAATTTTGTAAATTCGTTAATGATTTCTTCCATCATATAAATAAATAATTAAACATAAACATCTCAAGAACTATGAAAAAAATTGCCTTACTTTCTATTTTATTTATTGTGACAGCTTGTTCATCCATCAAAACAAGTTTTGATTACGACAAAGAAGTTGATTTTACTAAATATAAAACATACGCTTTTAGTGAAGATGCTATGAATCTGAAAATTGACGATTTAAACAGAAAAAGGCTTTTAACAGCTTTGGAAAATGAACTTACAGCAAAAGGCTTTACCAACTCACCAAATCCGGACATTATTGTTGATATTCATGTAAAAGGTCAACAATATCAAACGGCAACGGCTACTACAACAGGTACCGGTTACGGCTATGGTGGGTACTACGGATATAGAGGATATGGCTACGGCAGTGGATTTACCAGCACACAAGTTACCTATGACAACTACACTGAAGGGACTTTAACAGTAGCTTTTATTGATATTGATCTTAAACAAATAGTATGGCAAGGTACTGGTGTTAAAACAATTGATGAAAATGCTAATGCTGCTAAAAGAGAGGAAAACATTAACTATGCTGTGCAACAAATTATGGCAAATTATCCTCCAAAAGCAAACTAATAATTCATCCTTTCAATTGTAAGCCACAGAATTCCACTAAAAATTTTCTGTGGTTTTTTTTGCAAACTACCTAACCACTAAAATGATGAAAAATACAGAAAACCCTGAAAGTACTGTTTCTAACCAAAATAATGTCGTTTATTATGCCATTCAGTTAGTTGTTCTTGGAATAATTTTAATAAAATGCTTCCACATTATTGAACCTTTTTTAAACATACTTCTTTGGGGATTCCTATTTTCGATTACATTACAACCACTTCATAAAAAACTAGGAAGCAGATTAAAAGGACGAAGCACTTTGGCTGCAACCATCATCACCGTCATCATGCTATTTCTCATCATTCTGCCTACCACTTGGTTATTGCTAAAATCCGTAGAAGAAGTTAAAGAATTAAAAAACACTATTCATAACGATCAGTTAGTTCTACCAGCCCCAAACGAAAGTGTGAAAGAATGGCCAATTGTTGGAGAAAGAATATATGCAACATGGAGCGAAGCATCCACTGAAAAATCATCTTTTATAGTAAAACACAAAGATGAATTAAAACCCATTCTTTTAAAGTCAATTGCCTTAATTTCAAGTGCAGGAAAGGGTCTTATAATATTTATAGGAGCAATCATCATTGGTGGAATTATGTTAGTTTACTCGGAATCTATAAATAAATTTACCCAAGCATTATTTACAAAAATTGCCGGAAATCATGGAAATGATATGAATGCAACTATCTCTACTACCATTCAGAATGTATCAAAAGGAATTTTGGGGGTTGCCTTTCTACAATCCACACTAGTAGGCATCGGGTTAATTCTTGCCGGCGTTCCTTTAGCAGGACTATGGGCAGTTATTTGTTTATTACTTGCAATCATCCAAGTGGGAATATTTCCTGTTGCTTTGGGAGTTATTATTTACATTTGGGGAAGTGCCGATACTACCACCGCTGTTCTATTAACAATTTGGATTGTCTTTTTAAGTGTGATAGACAACGTATTAAAACCAATTTTGATGGGTAAAGGTGCTCCGGCTCCAATGTTGGTGGTATTCGTAGGAACTATTGGCGGTTTTATTGCCAGCGGTTTTATTGGTCTTTTTACGGGAGCTATTTTACTGACAATCATGTATAATTTACTAATGGCTTGGTTAGGGTTGTCTGCGAAAGAAAAAACTCCGGTTCTTGCAGTAGAAATCGAATCTGGTGAAGTTAATTAAATGAAATTTAAATAATCCCGAAACAAATTACTTGCCTTGCTATTTCTTAAAAAACTGAAAGTTTTTCAATTTACCTTCTTATTCATTTTAATATAAATATGTAGAATTACATTTAGTGCATAAAGATTCTCAACCGAAGCACGCGAAGCACGTTGGTAAGTGAAATTTCCCTCTAAAGCAAACAGCGAAGACCAGGAAACCGAAGTACCTCCGATAAATCTGTAGCGATTTATTTCAGCATATCGTGTATCAAAATACGCCTCAGCATTAAAATAAGGCACAAAAGAAATTTTCTTAAAAACAAACTCTCTTTCCAACATTAATCGGTATCTAAGTCGTGCTGAAAAATCATTATCTGACCCCATCCATCTGTAATCTGTTCGAAAACGATGAGTAACAAGCAGCCTGCCTTTATAGGGTATCCTCCAATGATACTCTGCAAAAGCAGTATTTTCTGAGAAACTTTTGCCATTATCGTCAATACTTCTGCCTGCCAGATATCCGCCACGCAACATGTTCGCTTTTATTGGATGATTGCTGTCATTTTCCACCAATCGCATGGGTATAATAAAACCTTTGGGTTTACCCCAAGAATAATCTACTTGCAAAATAATGCTCCCTTCGCGATAATCGGTGTCAATATTTCTGGAAACAGGAACAAAAACAGAAAACCGCCAATGAGGCGAAACTCTCCACCAAACATCTACTTCCGGCCAAAACTCTTGAGAAGATTCTTGAACCGCTTCTTGTGCTTGAATTGTATGGACTAAAGCCAAAAAAAGAACCGGAATGATTTTCGATATTCTCATTTAAAGTATTGATTAATTCCAATCATTTTGTCTTTGCATTAGTGCTGGATACCATATATTTTCCAACAATCATTGCTACAACAATAGTCACATATAATTGAACAGCAACTGTCAATCCAATAAAAAGTTGATTTTAAAAGCATTGCTGTAATTCACTATTTAGTAAGAATAGATTTTATTATCATTAATCAAATATAGTATAAAAATCAAAAAAAGGGCTTTACACATTATCTTTTTTCATTTTACTTTAATAGACTCTATCCAACATTATCCGCATTTAATATCCATAAAATAGATTACAAATATATTTAGTATTAAATTTAACATTTGTAAGGCATAATTATAAAATTAACAAAAATAAATGTTAATTTTGTTTTGTTTTACGAACTTAACTACTTTATAAATAGCAGTTCGTTAAAGATTCTTTGCTTTTATATTTTTTACTCTAAAAGTTTCAACACTATGAATACAGCTAAAGTTTACCTACTCTTATTTTTACTTTTACCCTTTTCAATTACTTTGCATGCACAAAGTCCCTCAGAAGATGCTACCGAATTTTCATTGTATGGATTTGGACGAACAACCTTGTCTTGGGACGACCAAGATTTAGGCAGGAGTGACTTATTTATTCCAGCAAATATCAAAGTTGACGCTACCAAAAACCCTAATTTTTTTATGGGTGCCAAGCAAACCCGCTTAGGGTTGGATATTAAACATAAATTAGGAACCGAAACGTTATTTATTAAAGTAGAAGGTGATTTTCACAATGATGCAACAGATGCAACCGGTTTGTTTCGAATGCGACATGCCTATGCCAATTATAAATTTGCGATGATTGGAATGAACTGGAGCAACTTTTTTGATGAAGAGGTTAATCCCATAACTGTTGACTTTGAAGGTCCGAATAGTTCCACATTGTCGCGAACTCCGCAAGTTCGATTTTCGACGTATAAATCAAAAAATGTTTTATCAATCTCTTTAGAAAACCCCATGGAAGCAATCACTCTTGGAGGAGGGATTAAAGCCTTGTCCGAGCGTTTCCCTGATGTTATTGGTGCCTATCGCATCAACGGTTCTTTTGGATTTATAAAAGCTGCTGCTCTGTTCAGAGAGATACGCTATGAAAGTGATGAAGCCAGAAGTCTTTTCGGATACGGTGCTACCGTGATGACTTCTGTAAAAGTAGGTGAAAAAGACAAAATCAAGTTTCAAGGAGTAATTGGTACTGGTGTTGCAAAATACATTCAAGGTGCCAGCGGACTAAACTATGATGCCATTTATAACGGAACAAACGAACTGGAAGCTTTGCAAATGACAGGATTAAATTTTACCTATCAACATTATTGGAAAACTCATGTCTTTTCATCTTTAACTGCTGGTGTATTGAGTATTGAAGAAAACGACAATTTAACACCAACAGATTACCAATCGAGCTATTACGGCTCTGTAAATTTATTTTGGGATGCAGTAAAAAATCTAACTTTTGGCGTAGAAGCTTTGGTTGGCGAACGTATCAACGTTGACGATAGTTCAGGTATGGCTTTCCGTTTTCAAATGAATGCAACTTACAAATTCAATAAAATATTTTAATAACATCTAATAAACACTCCTATGAACTTTCAAGTAAGAACACTAATTTTTGGTTGCACGGCTTTACTAATGAGTTGTGGACAAAACAAACAAGAAACAACTCCTGAAACTCCTGAAAACGCAAATGAGGTTAATGCAACAGCCCCTGATGCGGAAGCAAAAAAACTTCAAGGTTACATTTTGCCAGGACTCGACCACGGATTTGAACAATCGCCGGTTAATATTATCTCTGGCACTAACTCAGATGGGAAGCATGATATCACCTTGTATTTTAAAGATGACATCAACAAAATCGAAAACTTGGGTCATACTGTGCAATTAGATTTTGCTGAAGGCAGCACCATCACTCAAGATGACACCATTTTTGCATTCAAGCAATGTCATTTTCATACTCCCTCAGAACATCTAATTGACGGAATGACCTATCCGATGGAAATGCATATTGTAAACATTATGCCTAATGAAGATAAAAATGCTACACCACAATACTTAGTAATAGGTGTATTATTTAAAGAAGGAAAAGAGAATAAGTTCATTGCAGATTTCCTTAATTCCATTCCAAAAGATGAAAAAGGAACAGCCGATTTAAAAGCAGGAAAAGTGACGCTTCATGATTTGTTTGGGAACATTCCTAAAAACTTAAAAGGTGCTTTTTACAATTACCGTGGCTCACTGACAACACCACCCTATACTGAAACCGTTCGTTGGTATATTACCAAACATGTTTTTGAAGCCTCTGCTGCTCAAATCGAAGCTATTAATAAAGTGGAAGGTAACAATGCCCGACATGTACAGGCTCTATATGGAAGAACAATTTCTAAAAATTAAAAATCACAAAACAAAAATCACTGTATGAGGTGAAAATATAAAAACTTCTGAGTTATATTCAGAAGTTTTTTTGTTTTACATTGGTTTGATATACTATAAAAATCAACAAATAGTCACTTTTTTTTACATATAACTATTTTCTAAAAATTACAGAGTAATAAAAAAAACGCAAAAACAAGCCTAAATAGATTTTCATAATAGAACGAAAATAGGACATTTGCTTAATGATTTATCCAAAAAAAAAGGCTAACAATAACAATCGCTAGCCTTTTCTATGATATTATAAACTTTACTATTTCAATTCATCAATCATCGGAATGTTCTCAGAAAGTTCACTTCGAACCATTGTTTCTAAATACAATTCTAATTGATAAAATTTAGCCGCAGTCTTCGGATTCAATGCTTTTGCCATCTTTTTATATGTTTTCTCCCAAAGAGCATTGAACTCTTTGTTTACTTCCATTGAGGCTTTTACCATGTTTTGAACATTCTCATCGGTAATGGTTTCATAATTTTTAGCATATTCAATGATATTATTGGCTCTTTTAGTTCCAATTGCTTTACGTTCAACTTCATATTCCTCATACAAACTCCAGAATGTAGCAGATTGAGCTTCATTTACATTCATAAACTTAGCAACTAAATCTCTTTTTTGCATGCCATAAGCACTTTGCAAAATAGCAATTTCATCTTTGGTCTGTTGTGCATTGGAAGATATAGTTCCAATTGCAAAAAGTGCAATCATTAAAAAATTTTTCATAAGTTGGTATATTTAAAATTGTTAAAGTTTTAAATTGAAATTAAGTTAATTTACCTATCAAAAAGTCCTTTTGAAATCTGAAACTCAAAGAACATCTTAGTAATTCTGTATCGAAATTAAAAAATAATCAGCATTCGGTACCTAATTAAAAAGTTTTATTTTTAAGTATATATTTTTATTTTGTTGACTGAATATAATGAAACATGTTAAACAGCGAAAGCACACATTAATGCATTTATAGTAGCTTTAACGGCGTATGCTTTTCATATTTTTATTTTCCTTCCGGTGCTTCTTCAACATTCACCACTTCATACATGCTTTTGCCATTTTTTTGAATAGGTTGGTAATAGGTTGCTCCGAATTTTACGTAAGTAACATCTCCAATTTTAACTTCTTCTCCACCTTCAGGCAGATGTTCAACAACAGTACCAGCTGTTGGAGGTACCACTACATATTCGCCATTTTTTTGCTCATAATAAGTACCGCCGTAATAATAGTTATTAGTGGTTTCATTTACTACAACTGTTTGAGCTTCTGAAGGCAACTGTTTGACTGTAACACCTGCAGGTGCTTCTACTACAGTATAACCTCCGGAGGATTGTATGTAGTAAATTCCATTGTCATAGTAATACTGTTGATTATTGGCATTGACAACGATTGCAGTTACAGTAATGGTTGCTAAAAAAAATCCCCAAGGATGATAGGCTGGTCCATAATAAAAAGGTGTATAAGGGTGATAAAAATACGGATTATAACAATTATAGTGAAAACCACCATAGACATATGGTGGACGATAATAAGGCATGGTATTGGGTCGCCCGTAATAATTTTTTTCAATATTTATATTAGTATTCCCACGATTATTTACATTGATATTATTATTATTGAAGTTACCATTCCCACGATTTCCATCACCTCTGTTCCCGTCGCCACGATTCCCATCATTCCTTCCGCCACGGTCAACATTTTCTCTAGAACCAGAACTTGTTTTGCTACCAGATAATTTATCATTTGCAACACCTTTATTTCTTCCACTTTCTCTTGAGTTATCGCTTGGTTTTGCTGCGGTTCTGTTCGCTTGATTAGTTCCTGAATTTACAGTTGTAGGTCTATTAGATCTATCGGGCGATTTTTGACTACCTCCATTGATTGAAGGTCGTGCTGAGGGTGATGTCCCCCCATAAGAAGGCGTTTGTCTGGTAGATGCCGAACCCCCGCCATAAGATGGAGAAGGACGTGATGAAGGCTGTGATGGTCTTGCTGAAGGTGCAGGCCTGGACATTGATGCCCCTCCGCCGCCTCTTCCACTACCACCGCCCATTCGCTGAGCATTTGCGACTCCTGCATCAAACATAAATAAAGCAAAAATCATTAAATATACTGGTGCTGTAAAAGTATTTTTGTGAGTTTTCATAATTATCTTTCTTATAATTAAACGTTACTAATTATTTTATTGGTTTTATTAAGATTTCCCTTGCCATTGGTGGCGGTTGAAAATTAAACATCACATCTGGTAGAAAAGGATTAATTTCCCAATCTGAAAAGGATGCCTCATACTGCTTCGGTTCACTTGAAGACAGGTACATAATAATCATTTTTACAGGTAACATATAGGCATCGTTTGCCAACCAAAGTTGAACCGACATGTCTTTGCGTCTGACAATAATATAAAAACAATCTTTTCCTTCAATTTTTTGGAGTCCTGCAAAACTCACCTCATCAAAGTTTTGCAGTATATCATCTGTAAAGGTTGGATTAAAAAAGTCGGCGGCAGGAAAATCTACTCCATACCTATCATTAACTTCAGCAATCATTTCAATCGTAGTTTCTGGCGTTTCAATTATCACATAATTATTTTCATTAAAGGAATAATAAGCCAATTGCTGCCCATTGTACCAATACCCTTGCTTACCTTTTGTACCATCTGCCCGAATCAGCATCTGACTGGGACCGTTGAAATACACCTGATTGGTTGCGAAATTTGTCACTAAACCTAAATCTTGGTTTTGCTCGTCAACTCTGGTTTTTAGGGTAAACCCTACCGATGACAGTTCGCCTACCACATCACTCATTCGGTCTAAGATTCTCACAGCGATTGAATCTACTTTTTTTGTTTGAGCAAATGTGCTAAAACTAAGAAAAACACTTAAAAAAACAACTAGTCTATTCTTCATAATACATTAATTAAATTCTATTTTTTATTTGGTTCTGGCGGAAAGCTAACCATGATGGCTCCAACCGCATAATTAATTAATTCATCGACATTGACAGGCTTGGTATCTATTTCTGTTTTACCCACTCCTTGCCAAACCATTTTTTGTGCCTTTGTATCTACCACATCAATCATCAAAGTTCCCTCTTTGAAAACGTATTCATTTTCTTGAGTGGACGGATTTTCAGCATAACCATAGCCGTAACCAACTCCATAATATCCGTATGGACGATACACCCCTCCATAACCATAGTAATTAGTTGGAGCCGCATCCATTGCAACGGCTTCTTTGCTGTTTAAAATTGATACGGCATTTATATGAAGATCCGGGTTTAGTGTATCCTCTGTAAAACCCTTTTCTTTCATTTGTTTTTTAATTGCATTTACAATCCTTTCAGCATTTGCAGGATTAACACTGCCGGTCTGCTTCAAATCGTATACACTAAATGTCTTGTACTTTTTGAAATTAATAGTTTTATCAAAATCTGTAGATACCTTTAAAGCGGAACCACAACTTATTACCAATATTCCCAACAGTAGCAGCGATACTCTTTTTAATTTCTTAATTAACATGATTGTTGTTCCATTGCTATATTTAGTCTATGTGAGTATTTTTTTTATTTGAAAGATTAAAAATAGTAATTAATCTGTAAAAAATTAACATTCATTAAAAATAATTTCATCTCAAGCAAGAACAAAAGAACAAACCTTAGAAAAAAAGCCCGAAAACTTTCGCTTCGGGCTTTCTCAATTATTTTTCTCTGATATAAATATCAATCGGCACACCGGAAAAGTCCCAATGCTCTCTTATTTTATTTTCCAAAAAGCGTTTGTAAGCATCTTTAACATATTGAGGCAAATTGGCAAAAAATACAAACTGAGGTGTAGGGGTTGGCAACTGCATGCAGTATTTGATTTTCACATATTTCCCTTTCAATGCTGGTGGTGGTGAATTTTCGATTACCTTTAACATATAATCATTGAACTTTGAGGTAGGTATCCGTTGTTTACGATTTTCGAATACTTTAACGGTTTCTTCCAAAGCTTTGAGCAAGCGTTGTTTCGTTAAAGCAGAAACAAATAAAATAGTTACATCCGTAAAAGGCTCTAACTCTTGCTTAATTTTAGTTTCGTATTCTTTGGTAGACATGGTATCTTTTTCAACCAGGTCCCATTTATTTACCAAAATGATTACCCCTTTTCTGTTTTTGGCAGCTAACCAAAAAATACTTTGGTCTTGTCCTTCAAAACCGCGGGTAGCATCGACCATCAGGATACATACATCACTGTGTTCGATGGCACGAACGGAACGCATGACAGAATAAAATTCCAAATCTTCCTTCACTTTGGCTTTTCGTCGAATACCGGCTGTATCTACCAAATTAAATTCGAATCCAAAACGGTCGTACTTCGTATCAATTGAATCTCGGGTAGTTCCTGCAACATCGGTTACGATATATCTGTCAACACCAATCAATGCATTGATAAAACTTGATTTTCCGGCGTTGGGACGACCCACCACTGCAAAACGAGGTAATTCCAACTCTTCTTTGGTAGGTTCTGGTTTATTTGGAAAAACATCAATCAATTGATCCAACAATTCGCCTGTTCCGCTGCCTGAATTACTTGAAATAGTAATGTATTCACCCAATCCTAAATTATAAAATTCATACGCGTCTTTTTCACGCATGGCATTATCTACTTTGTTGACTACAACAATTACAGGCTTGGTGATTTTACGGAGCAATTTTGCCACCTCATCATCCATTGGTGTGATTCCCTCTTCTACATCAACCACAAACATAATCACATCTGCCTCATCAATAGCTAATTCTACCTGTTTGCGGATTTCCGCTTCAAAAATATCATCCGATCCTTTGATGTATCCACCGGTATCAATTACAGAAAACTCTTTTCCATTCCATTCGCTTTTGCCATAATTTCTATCTCGGGTAACGCCACTCACAGAATCAACAATGGCTTCTCTACGCTTTATCAAACGGTTGAAAAGGGTTGATTTCCCTACATTTGGTCTTCCAACAATGGCTACAATAGTACTCATACTTCTAATTTCTAATAGTTTGCAAAGGTAGGTTTTTTGTTTGAAGTATGAACTGAATAATTAAATTCAAAAAGGCAAACTCGCAAAATGGGTTTCATACCGGGAATTATTGTTTCATTAAGAGAATAATAAATTAAATCCTTATTCGTTTTTAAAGTTATTATTGTAACTTAGTATTTGAATTACTACTGACTAACTACCATGGAATTAGACAACCAGTTATCCTTACGGTACCGATTTGATAAGGTGATTACCAAATCCTTTGACGCCATTATTAAAAGTTGCGAGCAATTGAAAGAAACAGTTGAACCCGATTATAGAATCAAAGTTTCGGGACACCATATTTGGTTGCATATTGGAATGTTGCATCGCGAAAAATATTCGCCTCACTTACATTTAGAATTTGAAAAGATGGAAGATGGTAACACTTTCGTTAGGGGGTTGTATGGCCCTGACCCCGTTTTGTGGACACTTTTTATGTTTCTGCATTTTGTGGTAGCGGGTCTTTTTGTGATTTTCGCAATGATTGCCTACTCTAAGTGGTCGCTAGATCAACCCTTCACTTTTGATTTGTTGGTGATGTTTGCGATGGTAAACAGTTGGTTTTTATTGTATTTTATTGCTCGTTTAAATCGCAAAAGAGGATTGAAACAAGCACGAGAATTGGAAGTTTTAATGGAACGGATTCTGGAATAGAGGCATTGTTATTTTAGCTCCCATCCAAAACCCGTTGAAAACACATAGTCCGTTTTGACAGTACCTATTGCCGGTTGGTTGTCAAAATTAATCTTCAATTCCGTTTTAAAATAAAAATCAAACGGTAAATCATATTTAAATCGGACGTTTGTATCCGTTCGAAACCTTCCTTTTTCAGATAAACTCGGATAACCTATTGCGGAAAAATATAAATCAATATCTTTATAATTAAACATATTAAATTGTGTGATTAACAGAGCTTCGGTTGATGTTTTGTCAGCGGAAGCATCTTCGTACTTTTCGATATTGTAAGTTAAGCCCGTTCCAACTAACAAATACAACTTATTATTTCGAACTAAATAATTACCAGCAGCAATGCTTGGAACATAACGGCCTTTAAGCGATTGACTCGTATTGGATAGAAAAGAAAAATTGGTGTTCAAAAACCATTTTTGTTTCAAATATCTTTTGGTATCAATCGACCAATCGGTGCGTTCAATATTCTCCACATCATCTTGCGAAGTAAACAACTGATTGTAGGTGACTCGATGTATCCATCGCTCACTATAATAGTTCAGTAATCCGGCAAATGTAAATTGTTCACTGTTGTTTGTTTGGGTTAAATTATAACCAAAATCAAAGGAACCTTTGAAGTGTTTCCAAAAGCCATCATCAATCTTTTGTAAAACAACAATTTCATTTAACAAAACTTCAATGGTAACATTATTTTCTTGAGTAATTACTACCTTGTTCAGAGTTTCTGTTTTGACATAACCATACATTCTGAATCCATTGGAAAGCACAACAGAATATTTACTTTCAAGCACTAGCGACACTACTTTATCAAATTCAATGGAAAAATCTTTGTCGCTATAGGATGTTTTAACAGTTAAAATATTATTATTCAACTGCTTTAGCTCACCAACAATAACATCTTTATTCTTAAAAGTAAGGGTGTCCTTTTGAGCAGTAATAGCCATTGAGAAGAATCCGAAGTATAAAATCCAAAAGATTTTCATGAGTTGTCAATTAAACCATTTAAATTAATAATTGACTAAAAGTACTCATTTTACATGAATACAAGAAAATAAATTATAGATGAATCTTTTTCAATTGAATCATTTAAATGATTTTGAAATACCTATCCCAATTGAAAAACTATCATATGCGTTCCATTTAATATCATAAACAAAATTAGAGACTAACTCCCAATCTTTAGGTAATTCTAAACCATATTCAACGCCAAATCGAATTAAAAAAAAGTCTTCCTCCTTTGCAAATTCACCTCCTAATCCGAATTGGTAGGTAAAATGCTCTCCGGGTTTAAATCCGGCAGTCAAGGCACTTGCTATTGGAGTGGTGCGTTCAAAAACCTCTTCTTTTTTTTCAACTTTAAAATTCTCAATAATTAAATCATTATGTAGTCCAACTGACCATTTTGGCATAAAAAAATAATTATAATCCAATGCAACTGAAGGCAATATTAACCATTTTCTATCACCATCAATGACCCCTTGGCTAACATAGGTGTGGCTTAACAAAAAAGAGAAACAATGGTGCTTTGTAAAAGTCTTTTCCTCCTGAGCAAAACCCAAACCACTAGAAAAAAATAATACTAAAAAATAAAACTTTCGCATTTTTTTATACTAAATCGATGATACTTATCTAGAAAATTACTTTGGAAATAAAAACACCATACCGGCTCTCCAGCCCATATCTGCTTTAGCTTGGCTTGACGCTGCTGACAAATTAAATCGAGGACCAAAAACAAATTGCACTTTTTGTGAACCAAAACTTGTAACACCACTAAAAGTAGGAGTAAGCCAAACAGTTGCTTTATCTATTTCCCAATTTTGAGTCCATTCCGTAACTAATCCTGCACCTGCACCGCTTTTCCAATTATAAATCACAAAAGGCTGCACAAACATTTGATTAACATCTGACCTATCATCGTTACCAGCTACACTCCAAATTTGATTAACAAGTCCGCCAATTGTCCATCCATTTGCTTGTTTCAGAGCTACAACTGTTGGACCCACACCCCACTTATCTGTAGTTAAAAAATCATTGGTTCCTGTGGGTACTAAAAAGGCAGGGCCGGCTCCCCATGTAAACCCATTTTTGGTGTTTTTTGGACTAAAAAACATGCTAACAACTGCATCGCCAAGTCCGCTTTGTTTTTCTCCCGCTCCTGTAATATTATATTGCGTAACAATTGGCAACACCATTCGAGTGATAAGATTGATATCTTTTGTTAGACTCACGGGTACTACCGGTTGAAAATTCAAAGTATTCCTAAGTCCGTTATTTTCTCCTATTCCGTAATCTGTATTATTTTGAAACGGAACACTTATTAAACTGGAAATTGGGTTAGCTAATTTTTTAGCGAGTTCTTCTGCTTCCGTTTGAGAAAAAACTGAAGTTGACCAAAAAATAGCAAAAAGAACTAAAGTTGTAATTTTAATTTTCATAATTATTTTATTAAAGATGTTGAACCCAGACCATACTTTTTGATCAAATTCGTTAAGCTACTCATAGAAACTTCAAGTATCTTAATTGAATCTGATTTAATCATTTTCAACTCACCCGATTTGGCATCTGGCGGGTCGGGAAAGAAAACCATACTATATCCATTCTCGTTCCTTTCTATTTCTATTCCAAACTTCCATTGGTCATTTTCACCAACAAGTACTGACTTACATTTTGAATCTAAATCGCCAAATACTTCATTCACTCTTGATTTAAGTAAGGTATAACCGGGTATTAAAACAAGTAATTTGTCTTCAAGAAATGGAATAATAGTCTTTACCTTTTTCTTTTCTATCCAAACCCCTGCAATAAGTGTAATAAAAAAAAGTATTACTATTGCTAGTAAAGGTAGCATTCCAGCACCAAAAATTCCTTCTTGAGGCAAATGGGTTGTGATAGGGTGAATTAATTTTTGAATAATGGAAAATGCTTTTTCAAGAATAATTACAACCAATATAAGTGGCAACATAAACAAAAGAAGTCCTTTTAAAACTAGCGTCCAAATTTTGAAATACCAAACCATTTTTTTACTTCTTAATTTCAGATGGATAAATAATTTTCCAATCGTTTTTCATATCTACCAGTAGCCAATTGTTTTTAGCCGCATCATCTAATCCTTTTTCCAATTTTCCAATGTG
>NZ_JBILTE010000065.1:0-13580 GCF_044371705.1 Flavobacterium sp.
GAGAAGCGTAATAGGTAGCTCCGTCAACCAAAACAGTTGTTGATGGTAAAACGTTTCCTAAAGTAGCTGCATCGTACCAAATAAGTCCGGTTCCTACCACTGTTAAATCTGCCAAAGTTTCATTACAAAAGTCTTGTGCTGCATCTCCTGCAGGAGCAGCTGTTACATTGATAGTTACAGTCACGGCTAATCTAGCAAAACCTTCACAAGCTAATGTTTGAGAAGCATAATAGATTTGACCATTTACCAAAGCATCGGTAGCCAATAAAGCTGTTCCTCCCGTTGCTGATGTATACCATTTTAGTAAGGTTCCTGTGGCTACTAAACCTGCTACTGTTCCTGAATTACAAAATGACTGTGCCGCATCTCCTGTTGGAGCTGCAATTGTTGACGGACAATCATATGCAGAAACTTGGAATCCTCCGGTTAAAGCAGTTGGTGCTGTTGTTGACCATTTCCAAACGGCAACATACAATGTTGCTCCGGGAGTTAACCCTGTTAAATTTATTAACGACATATTACCTAAACCAGCATCATCATCACATCCAACTTGTGTTAAAGTGCCACAAGCTCCTGAATAAACCGTCACTACAGAATCTGCCATTGAGTTGGTAGTAGCTTGCTGCGTTTCAATTGTTAAATTTCCAGACGCAGGTACAGTTACAGTATACCAAACGTCATAGCCTGCATTGGTTTGACAAGTTGGCAAAAGTGCTGCTGTTGTAGTTGCTGCAAAAATAGTTCCGCTTGTAGCATTGGATGCAAAATTGGAACCCACTGTTAATGGCGATGCGTTTGCACACAAATCATTTCCAGGTGCCGGAGGTGGAGTAATAGTTAAAACACCACTTAAATGTGTTGTGCCGTTCCAGAAGTTTCCATTGTTAGAAGCATCAATACCGCCATACACAAATGGTCCGGTGTTTAATCTGAATCTAGTCGCATAGTAATATGTACCCGGTGGTAAAGCCGCACCAATAGTAGCTTCGTACTCATCGTTGTTCCCAACAGAACCTGAATTCCATGTGGCAGGAACCCAAGTAGTCCACGTATTTGGATTGGTGTTTTGCCCAACTGGACTAATTCCTACCCAAGCTTGGATACCAGGTGCTTGACCAACAATATTAGGAACCACATCTGTTAAACCTGCTTCATATACCTGACCATAAACAGTTCCTGAACCTCCTTGTACCACATTAATTGTTGGTGGCCATTGTAAGCTTACATAATCAGGAGCATCTGTTGATGGGATACCACAAACTATTGAACGTGTTCTGTTTACTTGGGCATCTCCACAGGCAACATTTAAATGGGTATAGAATCTAATTTGACCGGTTAGGGTTGAAACCCAAGTGGCACTTCCTGTTCCGATTGCAAATGCTGTAGTTCCACCTATATCAGATATAGTTATAAAATCGGTTGCAACGGAACTTGTAAATGTATAGGTTTGACCTAATGTAACATTTATTCTTGAATACTCACCTGCCCAACCTTCAAGTGTTACAACGTTCATAGTTACACCATCACAAGTTGCTGGAGTATAACCGATTGTCCCACCTGGCCACTGCCCATTTGGTGCTGTCAAACAACCTATTATTGGACAGTTTTCTGTAACTGTTATTGCTAATCTAGTAATACTCGGACATCCATTCAAAGTTTGGCTCGCATAATACGTTGTACCAGTTACCAAAACTGTTGTAGAAGGTAAAATATTTCCTAAAGTTGCCGCATCATACCATACAATTCCTGTTCCTGTTACCGTTAAATCAGCCAAGGTTTCATTACAAAAATTCTGAGCTGCGTCTCCTGTTGGAGCTGGGGTTGTACATAATTCAGCGTGTGAAATAAAGCCAGTGTAATTAGCAGAAGTAACAGGCGTGGTTGATTGAATTGTGTTTGGTGTACCAGCTTCAAAAGTTGCTGTTGTTCCGAACGCTGAATCATAAACACCGCTTGCTGTTGGAGCTTGCACTAATAATCTTCCCGTTACTAAACCAGCATCTCCCAATCTTGCATTGATGGTATTAAAAGAACCTCCAACTACAGAAGTTTCCCATCGGTTGGCACTTACGTTTTGCAAACTCGATGCTAAAGTCCCAGTATTTGAGTTGAATGCTTCCGCTCTGAATGACGATGCAGCTGTTGTGGTTGGGGCTAACCAAATTGGCGTATAGGCCGTTTTCCCCACCGGAAATTGAATAAAAGCTGTATTTGTATTTGCAATAACTCTTTCAAAAGGACCAGAAATATAAGTTGTAGCACTAGGTGTACCACTTAAAGTTCCAGCAGCTGAATAAGTAGAAGTTCCCAAACTCAACACACTTGTTGCTGAAGTGTTTACAATACCACTTACCAATGTTAATGTTCCAGACACACGCAAAGGCACACTTAAAGTAACCCCACTTGCATTGGAATTGTTCACAGACATTGATACCAAGTTTGCTGTAGGTGCGGTAAGTGCATTATCAAAAACACCTGTTCCAGAAACTGTTTGTGCATTTATAGATGCTCCGGCAACACCACCAAGAAAAGTACCAAAATACAATGTTGAAGTATTTACATAAGTACCATTATTAACTAAGTTACCTGCCAAATACGTAATCTGAGAGCCTCTATAAGTGCTATTACTTTCAATGGTAAAATTATTATTTATTCCAAACGAATATGTAGTTGAAACAAATCGATTTGTTCCATTACCACCATTTAAAATTAAATTTCCAAATGTAATTCTTCCAGAGCTTACCCATGTATTTAATCGGAAGCCATTCGTTGCATTTCCGCCCACATCTGTAGAAACTCCGTTTCCTATTCTAACAGTATGACCAATGCCCGAATCAACATTCAATGTTGATGTATAAGCAAATGAGTTGGATGCTGTTGTATTTGCATGAGGATCAACAACCGTTAATGTTCCACCAGTCCAGTTTAACAAATTAGTATTTAACTGTACAATAGAAGTGGCTGAAGGTACAGAAGTGGTAGCATCACCACCATTATTCCCATCAACATTTATTTGACCAGATGATTGATTAAAAGTAGAGTTGGCATTCGATAAAAGCTGACCATTAACATTTAATGTACCTCCCGAAACAGTGAGCGTTCCATTATTTGTTAAAAAGTTATTATTCAAAGTACAGCCCACTGTTAAATCACCAGAGGCAACTTGCAATTCAGCAGTTGAAAAAATCGTTACATTTCTTGCATTATTACCCGGTGAATTGACCGTAACAATAGTACCCGGTGCGATGCTTACTGGACTAGTACAAGATGGTACTGTTCCTTTATTCCATGTGGTTGGATTATCCCAGTTGCCACTAACTACAGAAACATGCGGAACATCATCTGCACTTAATCCTATGTATAATGGCCCTGCCAATAAATCCGTTTGCGATACCGTGATACGTTGAGCTCCCGGTGTTGACGTCCCATTTTGATGAGCTCCCGATACTGGTGCATTTGCAAATAATATTCTAGAATTACCGGTACCAGCAAAATAAGCATTAGGTGCTACTATTGCTAAAGTATATGAACTGGAACTAACAGGTGTACCCTCATTAGTTACTGACCAATTTCCGTCAAATCTGTCGGTAACTGTATAACTGCCGTCCACTACAGTTAATCCCGTAGTTACAGTAGTTGCATCAGTATAAACCACTGCTAACTCTCCTGCAACAGCACCGGTAGCATTGGTTCTTGTGATATACATCGCTCTATTTAAACCTGTTGCCGAAAGAAACGGATATCTACTTGTTGTGTTGGTAGGATCTACACCTGCAGTTATTGCAGTTCCTATTGCAGTGGCTGTCCACCATCTTGAAAATTTACCTCCCGGTAAAAATCCGGTGCCAACTGGAGCCGTCAGTGTACCACCGGCAGCAGCATTTCCAAAGGTAATTTTATTAGTACCAAGGTTTATTCTTGCTCCGGTAAGATTTAAATTGTTCGCTATTTTTATATTATTTACCAACCAGTTGATATTTGGTGTAGCGGTATTAGTGTTCGAAAAAGTTAAATTTCTGATGACATTTGAAGCACCAAAAGTTCCTGTTCCGGAAACTGATTGTACATTCGAGCCGTTCAATGTCAGGTTTCCTGCGGTAGTAGCACCAACAGAAACATCAACAACACCATCATTCACTATATTTTTTGATACAACTAATGTTTTACCTACTGTTCCATTGAAAACATTCACAATACCTCCGGTATTTACAGTTAAATTACCACCGACGTTAAATGTTGTTGGCACAGTGCCATAACTTAATGTTCCATTTACAGTTAAATTATCAATTGACAATGAAGCAGCATTTACAGTAACTGTATGACCAACTGAAACTAAAGCATTATCCGCTGCAGTTGGAACTGCATTCGCGTCCCAAGTGGTTGGGTTATTCCAATCGCCAGTTGCTATGGAAATAAAATCACCGGGAACTTGTGATGTTAATGAGATATCATCAATAGCAGCAGGTGGATTCACGATATCTGTTATGTCTGATTTCCAACTAAAAATTAAACGATAAGTTCCGGGAGCAGCTGCGAAAGAAATGGTTTCAGTATTCCAATTTACGCTACTTAATTTATACATCCCATTGACCGCACCTGAGCCGATTAATTGTGTCGCTCCCGTGACGCCGGCAGTTGAAACCGGAGTAAATGAAGTTGGAGCCCAAAAAACTTTTAAGTTATCCCAGTCAGATGTCCCAGCACCTTCTCCTCCTACTCTCCATTTGAATGTAAGCGTGATTTTGCTTTCTCCAGGAGGAATGGTAACATCTCTGTAGAGGTGATTAAAAACACTTACTTGAGAATACGTCCATGAAACTCCCCCATTTGCAGAGACAAATGCACAGTTAGTGCCACTTGCCACAACAGGCACACTTCCCACTTGCCACGTATCTGTTGATGGATTTACAGCTGTCCAGCCATTTGCAGCAAAGGTACTGCCTAATTCAAACCCTCCTTCTGCGGCAGGATTTAAGAGTGTAGTCTGTCCTTGAATACTGTAGGTACTCAAAAAAATAATAGAGAGAAAAATAAAAGAAAGCACCCTCCCAAAAAAGGAAAAGCCTCTATTATTATTTTTTTCTTTACCAAGATGCCAATTTTCCAAAGGAAAGAAATGGTTCAAATTGTAAAAGTTTACCATAAAATAAAAGTTAGATTAGATTAGAAAATAGTCTACTAATTTAAGAACATATGTTAGCATTTTTTAAAATAATTTACGAATAATCGACAAAAAGCAACAAATTTCGATAAAAAACTAAAAATCCCGGAATGTCCGGGATTTTTTTAGTATAATTAGTACAAACAAATAATCTATATACTTGGAATCAATGTCATTTCGTTGGCATCTGCTTTATAATCAACACCCTCAAATCCAAAACCGAACAGATTTAAGAAATCTTGTTTATATCCGGCTAAATCCCCAATTTCACCAAGGTTTTCAGTAGTTGCAATCTTCCATAATGCAGCCACCTGATTTTGAACATCTTCCCTCATTTCCCAATCATCGATGCGTATTCTTCCTTTGTCATCCAATGCTATTCCGCTCGGATTGTATAAACGTTCTTGGTACAATCGCTGCATTTGTTCGATACAACCTTCGTGAATTCCGCTTGCTTTCATAATTTTATATAGTAATGATATATATAAAGGGATAACAGGAATTGCTGAACTCGCTTGTGTAACCAACGCTTTATTGACTGAAACATACGCTTTACCATTCACATCAGCCAACATATCTGTAATTTGAAAAGCTGTTGCTTCCAAATGATCCTTTGCCCGTCCGATAGTTCCTTTTCGATAAACTGCCTCCGTAACTTCAGGTCCGATATAGGAGTAAGCTAGCGTTTGAAATCCATCAGCTAAGACTCCTGCTTCTTTCATCGCATTGATCCACATAGACCAATCTTCACCACCCATGACAACAACTGTATTATCAATATCGTCCTGATTAGCAGGTTCAATTGATACTTGCGATACATTTCCGGTATGGAAATCAACTGTTTTGTTTGAAAAAGTCTGACCGATTGGTTTTAAAACTGAACGGTGTAAAATACCCGTAGCGGGATGCATTCGTACGGGCGAAGCTAAACTATAAATCACCAAATCAACTTGTTCCAAATCTTTCTTTATCAACTCGATTGTCTGTTCTTTGATTTCACTGGAAAAAGCGTCTCCGTTGATACTTTTTGCATATAAACCGGCTGCTGTTGCATCTTTTTCAAAAGCTGCAGAATTGTACCAACCCGGTGTGGCAGTTTTGCCTTCTGCCGGCGGTTTTTCAAAAAACACACCTATTGTTGCAGCATCGCAAGCAAAGGCACTGGTTATTCTGGAAGCTAAACCAAAACCTGTAGAAGCTCCAATGACCAGCACTCTTTTTGCTCCTTCAATTTTACCTTTTGAAGTAACATATTTTATTTGATTTTTTACGTTTTGAGCACATCCATCGGGGTGGGCTGTCAAACATATAAATCCTCTCATTCTTGGTTCAATAATCATATTGTAAATTTTCTAAAATTAAACACTCGTCTATTTTTAACAAATATAATCGATTTTTTTAGTTTAACAATTCACGGGCGTGATTGTATGCCGATTCTGATACAGTTGCACCAGATAGCATTTGAGCAATTTCCTGAATACGCTCTTCCGCAGAAAGCTGTTTTATTTCAGAAAAAGTTTGCTCCGCATCTATTCTTTTGTAAACTTTAAAATGTGAACTACCCTTGGCTGCAATTTGTGGTAAATGAGTAATGGCAAAAACCTGCATTGTTTGACTCATCTCTTTCATTATTTCACCCATTTTAGCTGCAATTTCGCCAGAGACACCTGTGTCAATTTCATCTAAAATTATGGTTGGTAAGCTGGAATAGTTGGAAAGAATGGCTTTAACAACTAACATAATTCGCGACATTTCGCCTCCGGAAGCAACTTTTTTGAGCAACCCAAAATCGGATCCTTTGTTCGCAGAAAACAAAAACTGTAATTCATCTTTACCGTTTGACAAATAGTGAGTGGTTTGACTTAAATCGATTTTAAAACGAACATTTGGCATTCCTAACTGACTTAAAAGAAAAACCATCTTTTCAATTAAAACAGGTAGTGCTGCCATTCTGCTTTGATGTAATTGCTCAGCCAAATCATCCAAACTCTTTCCAATTTCTGAAATTTGTTTTTCCAAAATCAAAAGTGACTCTTCAATAGTTGTCACGGAAACAACTTTTTGTTCTAATTGCTCTTGTATTGCGAGCAATTCGTCTACAGTAGTTACTTGATGCTTTTTTTGAAGATTGTAAATGACTTGCAATTTCTGTGTCAGCAATTCCAATGTTTTTGGATCATCATTTACGTCTTCGGCAAAAGCATTAATTTCTACTGCAATATCTTTAAACTCTATTAAAAGACTTTCTACGCGTTCATATAAGTTGACATACGTGGGTGAAAAACTAGTAATTTTTTGAATCGCTAATTTAAATTCCAGCAAGCTATTTGTTAGTCCAAATTGATCATTTTCTGCTAATGCTATTGCTTTTGACAACTGTTCTTTGATGAGTTCAACATTTGAAAGTTTATCTATCGCAACTTCAAATTCTTCTTGTTGCCCTTCTTCAAGCTTCGCGTCCAACAGTTCTTGAAATAGGAAACTATTATAATCTTGCTCGTTCAAACTACTTTGCAGTTGGCTTTTGGTTGTTTCAAACTTTCGTTGGATGGATTTGTACTCTCTTAAATTATGCTGGTATTCTTCCAAAATCGATTGATTTTTTGCAATCGCATCAATAATCGTAAACTGGTATTTTTCGTATGCTAATTCCATCGTTTGGTGTTGCGAATGAATATCAAGCAGAAAATTTCCTAAATCAAGTAAAACTTGCAGATTTACAGGGCTATCATTGACAAAAGCTCGTGATTTACCGGACGGAAGTATTTCTCTGCGGATAATTGTATGCCCATCATAATCTAAATCGTTCGCATCAAAAAATGACTGAAGATTGTATTTTGCGATTGAAAAATGGGCTTCAATGACACATTTTTCTTCTTTATCTTTCAGAGAAGTTAAATCTGCTCTTTTTCCTAAAACCAATCCCAACGCACCTAATAAAATGGACTTTCCTGCTCCTGTTTCGCCGGTAATAATTGAAAATCCCTCTGAAAACTCGATGGATAATTTTTCAATTAAAGCATAATTTGCAATGGATAAAGATGCCAGCATAAACTATTGTAAGTAAAAATGAAGGTGCAATTTACTCAATTAACTGCTAAAAATTGAAGGAAAACGGTTTGTTTTCTAACAAAAAAAATCTATCTAATTTTAGACCATTTGGAGGTGTTCGTAGGCGACATTCTGTTGAGTGTTTCTACCAGTTCTGCAGTTTGAACAGGTGGTCCGCCAGAAAAAAGTGCCACGATTTCATCAGATTTTGCATCAAAAAATACACGAGGTAGAAATGCATTGGGTCGCACGATATGAACTTTAGAAATGGTAGCTAAAGCAGTTTTGATACCTTCTTTACCCACTTTTAAGTCATCAGCCATTCTGTCTAAACCGAGTGCGTGGTATTGGTAAAAACCTTCACGCATCGGACTAAATGTTGGCGTAATCATATCATTTACAAGAAAAAAACGATTTTGGTTGCCACCGGATTGTGCCCAACCCTTATAGCCTGAAGACTGTGCTACAACCACAATGTTTTCTGCATTGTCAAAATAATTTGTCCCTTCTAACATACCGTAGGAGTCGGCATCGATTCCTAAAATCATATATGCATAGAAGGCTAAAACCGAAACAAGATTGGAATCGAATGAATTGGGATTGTAAAAAAGGTTTTCAAATTCAATATATCTGAAATCAAAATCAACATCGTTGTAATTAAATATGGGTGTCAAATAATTTGAATTATAAACCGGTCTTGACGCTTGCACTTGAATGGATGCCCGAAAAGCATTATCGGCATACTCAGAAACATTGATATACATTGAACATAAAATACGTTCATTTTGTTTGTATACTTTATTGGTCCAGCGGGTATTGTTTACAAATTCTGAAACTGCTTTTTGTAGTGTAACAAATACCTGTGGGTTCGCATTAGTAACCCGATCGGAATTTACTATTACTTCACATTGCAATTCCTGAGCCTGAAGAGCACCCATTAAAAAAAGGAGTAAATAACAAACTAGTTTACGCATGAAAATGTTGAATTACTTTGTTTAAAATATCTATAGCTACTTCTTCTTTAGATTTTAATTCCATTGATTCTTCCTTAAAATCTTTGTCAATAAACGTTATTTTATTGGTAGGTTTTCCAAAACCTGCTCCTTCATCATTTAGTGAATTCAGGACAATCAAATCTAAATTTTTTTTCTCAATCTTTAGCTTCGCATTTTCTAGTTCATTTTCAGTTTCCAATGCAAAGCCAATTAGTAATTGATTTTTTTTTGCAGCACCTAATGAGGCTAAAATGTCTTTTGTTTTTACCAATTCAATTGAAAAATCTCCTTCAGTCTTTTTTAACTTTTGAACGGCAACGTTTTTAGGCGTAAAATCTGCTACTGCGGCAGCGGCTATCACCACATCCATCGAATTATAGTATAAATGACATGCATCATACATTTCCTGTGAAGAAACTACACGCACTACTTTTACACTTGTATTGCTTACTTTCAAAGATGTTGGACCGCTAATTAAAATTACTTCTGCACCCAATTTTGCAGCTTCATTTGCCAGGTCAAAACCCATTTTGCCGGTGGAATGATTTCCTATAAAACGCACAGGGTCTATTGCTTCGTATGTGGGTCCTGCAGTAATTAATATTTTTTTTCCGTTTAGCGGCAGATTTTTAAGAATATCAGCTTCCAGAAAAGCAATAATATTTTCAGGTTCTGCCATTCTACCTTCTCCTGAAAGTCCGCTGGCAAGTTCACCAGATTCAGCAGGAATTATTGTATTTCCAAACAATTGAAGCTTTGTAAAACTATCTAAAGTTGTCGGGTGCTTATACATATCCAAGTCCATTGCCGGTGCAATATAAACCGGACATTTTGACGACAAATAAGTGGCCAACAACAAATTATCGCAGGTACCATTTGCCATTTTTGACAAAGAATTGGCGGTAGCGGGAGCAATGACCATGAAATCAGCCCATAGAGCTAAATCAACGTGATTGTTCCAGGTTGGATTTCCATCTTCTTCTGCGTGAATAAACTCAGAATATACAGGATTTTTTGAGAGTGTAGCTAATGTTAAAGGAGTAACAAAATCTTTTGAAGCAGGAGTCATCAGTACTTGTACCTCCGCTCCTGCTTTAATAAATAGTCTAACCAAAAAGGCAGTTTTATAGGCTGCAATACCACCGGATACTCCGAGTAGAATTTTTTTCCCTTGTAAAACTGACATTTATGTATTAGTTTGTAGTGTCTCTGTAGTAAATTTTTTCATCTAACCATTCTTGAACGGCTAGTGCATGTGGTTTTGGAAGTTTTTCGTAGAATTTTGAAACTTCAATTTGTTCTTTGTTTTCAAAAATCTCTTCTAAACTATCATTGTAAGTTGCAAATTCTTCCAATTTCTCGATTAATTCCTTTTTAATTTCAGAATTTATTTGATTCGCTCTTTTAGCAATAATTGTAATTGCCTCATACACATTACCTGTTGGAGCCTCAATAGTACTTTTATCGTAAGTAATTGTGTTTACAGGAGCATTTGTTTTTTTTAAATCCATGACCTCATTTATTTTGAAAATTGTTCTAAATCTCTATCAATTGTAACCGCCATTTCATCGGCAAGTTGTTTATATTTTGAAGAATTACTAAAAGTTTTATTGAATCGCACGTATGATTCTTTTGCTAATAATAATCGTTCTTTCATTTTAGACGGTACACTGTTAATAGCCAATTTATAGGCAGAATCCAATGAATAATACAAAGCATCTTCTTTATAAACTGTACCCGGGTAATCTAAAATAAAATTATTAAAAGCAATTTGGGCTGCTTTATAATCCCTAATAGTATTGTATTGTTTCGCTACTTCGTAGGCTTTCTTTTCTAATTTTTCCCTCAGCGTTTTTATTGTTTGATTTGCCTCGGGCAAATAAGTAGAATTTGGATAAATATCGATGAAATTTTGCAGTTTGTCAAGAGCTTTATAGGTATCAACTTGGTCTAGCGAATAAACCGGCGACAATTTAGAATATGAAAATGCTCCTAAATAAGCAGATTCCTCTACTTTTTCGCTCTTTGGGTACATGGAAACAAAACTTTCAAATTGGTAACCCGACAAATAATACTGCTTGTTTTTATAATAGCTTTGTGCAAACATATAAAACAGTTTCTCCGATTGTGGTTTCCCTCTGTATGCAGGAGCAATTTGTTCAAATAATCGAATGGCTTTGGTATATTCGCCCTTCTCATACATTTCTTCACCCACTTTATATTTTATAGCTGCATCTTCAGTCTTTAAGGCTTTTTGATATTGACCGCAAGAGGCAAGAATTAAGAGTAAGAATATTGGAACGATTTTATTCATTTTGTAATTTAGATTGTCTGATTTTTAAAGTATTATTGTCCATAAAAACCGAACTGCAAATTTAGTTATTAAATGCAGACTACAAAACATTTTTTTAAGTAGTTGGTTTTATTGTCAAAAAAACAAAAAAGATGCGATTGTACTCGCATCCTTTAAGTTATGATTAACATATATTTCGATTTATTGCACCGGAACAGTGCTTACGAAATTTTTCATTTCATTGTCAAAAAGGTATAGTCCACCTTTGTCGTCGCCAATTAAATTTATTTTATCTAAAATAGTTCGTGCATTAGCTTCTTCTTCAATTTGTTCTGCTACATACCATTGCAAGAAATTATGTGTAGCAAAATCTCTTTCATCTAAAGTGATTCCTACCAAGTTATTGATGCTTTCCGATACTTTAATCTCATGTTCCAAAAGTTGTTTGAACAATGTTTTATAGTTAGAAACATCTAATTTAGGTTCTTTTGTAGCTGAAACTTTTGCCGCTCCTCCTCGTTGATTCACATATTTAATCAACTTCAACATGTGCATACGTTCTTCATCAGACTGCTTGTACATAAAAGTTGAAATTCCTTCAAAACCTTGAACCTCAGCCCATGAGGCCATTGCTAAATAGACCTGTGAGGAATCGCCTTCCATTTCTATCTGTCTGTTCAATCCGTTTAAAACATTCGTAGATAACATACTTTAACTTTTAAAATTTAAAAAGGCTAATTTACAACTTTTGCAACAAAATGCTCAATTCTACTTGCTAAATCTTCGTTAACGTTGACCAAAGGCAATCTTACATAATTGTCTGCTAAACCTAATGATTTAAATACTTCTTTAATTCCGCCCGGATTTCCTTGCTCAAAAATCATATCAATGGCGTCAGCTAAAAGATAGTGTAGTTTGTAGGCTTCATCCACTTTTCTTTCTAATCCCAAGCGAACCATTGTTGAAAATTCTTTGGGAAAACCTTCGCCAATAACCGATATTACCCCTGCTCCTCCTGCTAATAGCATGGGCAAAGTCACCATATCGTCGCCTGAAATAACTAAGAAATGGCTGGGTTTATTTTGTATGATTTTCATGGCCTGAACAATATCACCCGCAGCTTCTTTAATTGCGACTATATTCGAAAAATTATTCGCTAATCGTATAACTGTTGACGGCAAAATATTACTTCCCGTTCTTCCCGGAACATTGTAAACAACTACAGGAATTGGAGATACTTCTGCAATAGCTTTAAAATGCTGATAAATTCCTTCTTGAGTAGGTTTATTATAATATGGAGATACGGATAGAATTGCTACAAAATCCTTGAAATCTCTGGTTTTTAGTTCTTCTACCACTTGATGAGTATTATTTCCGCCAACACCAAGCACCAATGGTAATCGCTTATTATTTGCTTCAATTACAGTGTTTATTACCAACTCTTTCTCTTCGACTGTTAAAGTAGCTGTTTCTGCAGTTGTTCCTAAAACAACTAAATAATCAATTCCTCCTTCAATTTGAAAGTTTACAATTCTTTTTAAAGCGTCAACATCAACTGATAAATCTTTTTTGAAGGGTGTGATCAAAGCGACTCCTGTTCCAATTAGTGATTGCATAATTATATTTTATTAAGTATTTTTAAATATTTAAATAGTTCGCTTATAAACAAAGTGTAGTTTCCCTGCTGTGTATCAATTAAAAAATGATTGTGACGGGTGTCTGCCGAGTAAAATCCCACTTTAAAACTAGCCTTTGATAAATGAGTAACCAATTGTAACGGCGGTTTATTCTCATTGTAATAGCTAATCAATAAATCAAAATCTTTTGCAATGAAATCTTTCACTTCCTGATTTTCAATGGTACCTAACCACGAAATGTTTTTCAAACTATAATGTGGTTCAAGCAGTACTTCTTTTTTTTTATAGTGGTCCTTATAAACTAGCAACGACAAATTTTCGTTTGAAAATCCATTATTTACTAAGAGTTGCATAACATCTTCTTTATTGACGAAGGATGTTTCATCAATTAATAATCCAACCCTTTGAATCTTTTTTTCAACTGTTACCAAGGTAACATTGTA
>NZ_JBILTE010000094.1:0-10572 GCF_044371705.1 Flavobacterium sp.
ATTATTTAATACTCTTTTGACCGCAAAATCTTTGATTAACTTTAAAAACATACTACATTTACTTGCTTGCAAAATTATTTAATTAAACTTGTTTTTGCTGTGATTCAAACAAAAATCTTTAATATAAAGATAACACATTTTGTTATATTTATAACAGTTTTATTTTTTATCTCTTGTTCTAAAAAGTATCAAATTACCAAAATTGAAGGAACGAATATCGGGGTGTCTACTGACTATTCTTTGAACAGTTCTATAGAAACATTTGTCAAGCCTTTTCGCGAACACATAGAAAAAGACCTAGACAGTATACTTGCCTACAATCCCGAGACTCTCGATAAAAGTAGAGGAGAATGGCAAACAAATATTGGGAATTTTATGGCTGATGTTTGTTTTGAAACAGCTTCATTAGTTTTTGAAAAAAGATATCAGCAGAAAATTGATGTATGCCTTTTAAATCATGGCGGTATTCGTTCCATCCTTCCAAAGGGAAACGTTACAACACGAACCGCATTTGAAGTAATGCCTTTTGAAAACAATTTAATGGTTATTGCATTAAAGGGCGATCAAATCAGAGAAATGGCGGAATATCTGCTTAAAGAAAAAAAGCCACATCCGCTGTCGGGGATAAAAATATACTTTAATTCCGAATTAAAAATAAAAGCGATTGTAGTTGGAACCTCGCCTTTAGATCTGTCTAAAACATATTATGTAGCCACCTCCGACTATCTTTCTAACGGTGGTGACAACATGATTTTTTTTCAGAAAAATGAAGGAACTTTTGACTTGGACTATAAAATTAGAAATGTATTAATTGACCATTTTAAAGAAGTTGATACGCTAAAAGTTTCCATGGACAAAAGAATAATCGTAGAATAAATGAACGCAAACAGATGAAAAGAAGAGATTTTATAAAAGGTTCAGTGGCCGGATCGGCTTTGGTTGGATTGGGCGGATTGAGCTTGAGCAGTTTTGATTTAGTTCAAACAAAACACCTCACCATACTTCATACTAATGATGTTCACAGCCACATTGATCCTTTTCCTGCCAACCATCCCCGAAATGCAAATATGGGAGGTGTGGCTAGAAGAGCCTCATTAATTGAATCGATAAAACGAGAAAATCCTAATGTGCTGGTATTAGATGCGGGCGATAGTTTTCAGGGAACACCCTATTTTAATTATTATGGTGGGGAACTAGAATTCAAATTAATGACTATGATGGGTTATCACGCCACAACAATTGGAAATCATGAATTTGATAGTGGAATCGAAAATTTAGCTGCTCAAATGCAACACGCAAATTTTAAAGTTCTGTCGGCTAACTATGATTTTAAAAATACGATTATGGATGGCTTTGTGAAACCCTATCATATTTTTGTTCAAGATGGAATTCGAGTAGGTGTGTTTGGACTAGGTATTGAACTTGCCGGTTTGGTAGATAAAAAAATGTACAAAGAAACCGTTTATTATGACCCAATAGAAATTACCAAAGACACTGCAAAGACCTTAAAAACAAAAGAACATTGCGATATAGTTATTTGTTTATCACATTTAGGGTATGGGTATAAAAATGAACCTACAAAAATTTCAGATATAAAATTGGCGGCGTTAACTCAAGATGTCGACTTAATTATTGGCGGACACACGCATACATTTTTAGATAAGCCAACGATTATTGAGAATTTAATAGGTAAAAAAACAATAATTAACCAAGTTGGTTGTTACGGCATTAATTTAGGAAGAATCGATTTTTATTTTGATTCCAATAAAAATGTTTCTTCTGCAGGGTCTTCAATTATCATTTAATTTTTCGGTCAGCAGCATATATCGGTAAAAAATATAATGGGCTCCCATTAGTACAATGACACGTATGGATTCCAAAACTGGTATAAAAAGATAATATTTTTGAATCAAAAAAATCACCGCCAAAAATGCAAATAAAGTGGTGCTGATTAAAAGTAATGTGTTTTTAATACTTGCTTCCATGAAATAATTTGAAACAGAGAGGCCACCTAAAATTGAAATCATAACAATATTAAGTATTGCCGGCAAGAGGCTGTACTCAAAAGAATCGTGATTTAATAAGATAAAATAAGACAAGGGTGTTAAAAAGAGAATCCCTCCTAAACTCACAGCAACTAAATAAATTTTTTGGGTTGCATTGATTACGATACGAATTATTAGGAATCGATATAGTAAATAAGCAATCATTCCAATTGTTAGTGAGACCAATTCATTTGATACAAATAAAATATTTGAAATCGTTGCAAAAAATAAGGCCCAAAAGTACCATTTGTTTTTTATAGAAGAATTGAAATTATACAAAATCCCGAGGAAAAGCAGACTCAAAATTTTAAAAAAATACTCTACAATAAAATAATCAAATAACACAAGAATTGCTAATAAAATACCATTAGCAAAAAACGCTAATTCGTACGGATTATATTTTGCTAGCATAATTTTCAACATAACTCTACTTTCTGGTTAAAACCACTTTTCAATCAAAGTTAATAAATACTTTGTTATAGTTGTGAATATAATAATTAAAAAAAAAAGACCATCTCAAAATCCTGTTTGAGATGGCCTTTTATAAAATTAAATGACTTTTATTTACTTGACTTAACAGCTAAAGTATAAATCACTAAACCAAAACCAATTTTGTTGATTGCATCTGCAATGTTGTAAACAACATCGATATTTAGATTTAAACCGTGTAAACCACTGTACCAACCATCAGTTCCCAACATGTATCCCAATGGATAAATAGACCATCCTACTAATACAAACCAACACAAAATTTTATGAGCAGCTAAAACATCACCGCCAGCTTCTTTGGCTAATTTAGCAGCAGCACCTAACCAAATGTCATAAACAATTACGAAGTATGCTACTCCTGAAATGAATCCCCATAGAGCTGCATTGTCTCTGTCAACAGCTTCTCCAAGATAACCGGTTACTAACATAATGATTGAAAAACCAATCATTCTCCATAACAACGATTGTTTTGCACCGGCAATTTTTAGAATTAAATAAAACTCAAGACACATCAAAGGCACTGTCAAGACCCAATCTACATATCTAAAGAATGTAGGCGATTCCATGTGAGAAGCCCAATAATCTCTCATGTAAAAATAATGAACTGCGGCAATGAATGTAATTAAGCCGGAAACTAAAACAGAAGTACGCCATTTTTTGTCAAACTGACTTAGTGACAAGAAGAAAAAAGCTGATGCAGCCATCATAGCCATACAGCCTACAAAAAAAGTAAATCCTACATAATCAGTTGGATCTAACTTTGGTACCAAATCGGCAATTAACATAAAATTTTTCATAAAATAAAGTTTTAAAGTTTTGTTTAAACAAACCTACGAAAGATTTAACAAATATAAATACATTTTGTTTACTTTTTTTTTACTATTTTTAAACAATTATTTGTTCAGCATGTCAAAAATTACCAATTTCTCAATTGTAGCAAGCTTTTTAGGATTATGGATTAATTCCTTCTTTAGTGAAAATATTCAAATAATTATAGGATTTATTTTAATTTTTTCATTTGGAATACTTCATGGGGCCAATGATTTGCTGTTAATTGACAAAACACAGTCCAAAAATAAAATCGCTTCCTACTATAAAGTACTCATGTTTTATATAGTTATTGTGGCTGTTGGAGCACTACTGTTTTATTTAACTCCAGTGATGGCTCTACTTTTATTTATATTGGTGAGTGGTTATCATTTTGGGGAACAACATTGGCAACGGGACGTGCATGATAACACAAAAATTTTAAACCTACTCTTTCATGCGTTATATGGTTTACTAATTTTAAGTCTACTATTCATTTTTCACGTAAGTGAAGTGCAGCGTATCATTACTGATATAACTCAGGTGTCGATTTCCTCCGAACTACCATTTAAATTTTTTTATTTCTGTTTATTAAGTTTTCTGGCGGTTAGCCTAATTAAATTTTTTAAAAGTGAAACAATAAGAACAATTATTTTCCAAGAGCTACTACTGTTGTTTGTATTTGCTATCATTTTTAAAACATCTTCGCTTATCTGGGGATTTACTATTTACTTCATTTTGTGGCACAGCATCCCATCGATGATGGACCAAATCAAATTTTTATATGGTAGCTACTCCTTTGACAACTTTAAAAAATATTTTAAATCGGCCTTTTATTATTGGATTGCATCATTATTGGGAATTTTACTTTTATACCTACTATTTAGAGCGGAGCATTTTTTTGATGCACTTTTCTTTTCGTTTTTAGCCGCCATTACTTTTCCACACGTTTGGGTAATCGTTAATATGTTCAAAACAAAAAAAGCGAACTAATTAAAGTTCGCTTCTCAATCTATTTTAAAAAAGAAATTATTTCACTTCTTCAAAATCAACATCTTGTGTTTGATCTCCGCCTGCATTTGCTGGTTCTGCTTGTTGAGCTCCTTGACCATCTTGTGCTTTATACATTTCTTCAGAAGCATTTTTCCAAGCTTCGTTGATTTTGTCTAAAGCAGGCTGAATCATGGCGATATCTTTTGCTTCATATGCAACTTTCAGTTCATTCAATGCCGCTTCAATTGGTTGTTTGTTTGCATCAGATAATTTATCACTAAACTCTTTCAATTGTTTTTCAGTTTGGAAAATCATTCCGTCCGCTTCATTCAACTTATCCACTTTTTCTTTAGCTATTTTATCAGCTTCGGCATTGATTTCCGCTTCTTTTTTCATTCTTTCGATTTCTTCCGGAGTTAATCCTGAAGAAGCTTCGATACGAATATCGTGTGATTTTCCTGTTCCTTTATCAGTAGCAGAAACTTTAATGATACCATTGGCATCAATATCAAAAGTCACTTCAATTTGAGGCACACCTCTTGGAGCAGGCGGAATTCCATCTAAATGGAAACGACCGATTGTTTTGTTATCATTTGCCATTGGTCTTTCTCCTTGCAAAACGTGGATTTCAACCGATGGCTGATTGTCTGCTGCTGTAGAGAAAACTTGTGATTTTTTGGTTGGAATGGTTGTGTTCGACTCAATTAATTTGGTCATTACACTTCCCATAGTTTCGATTCCTAATGATAAAGGCGTAACGTCTAATAACAATACATCTTTAACATCACCACTTAAAACACCACCTTGAATAGCAGCACCAATTGCCACAACCTCATCAGGATTTACACCTTTGGATGGTTTTTTACCAAAATATTTCTCCACTTGTTCTTGAATAATTGGAATTCTAGTAGAACCTCCTACTAAAATAACTTCGTCAATATCAGATGTTGATAAACCTGCGTCTTTTAATGCTTTTACAACCGGTTCCATGGAACGTTTCACTAAACTTTCAGCCAATTGCTCAAATTTAGCTCTGGTTAATGATTTTACCAAGTGTTTTGGTCCACTAGCTGTAGCCGTAACATAAGGCAAATTGATTTCAGTTTGAGCTGAAGATGATAATTCAATCTTCGCTTTTTCAGCCGCTTCTTTCAAACGTTGTAAAGCCATTGGGTCTTTACGTAAATCAACTCCTTCTTCGCTGTTAAAGTCGTTTGCCAACCAATCGATGATTACTTGGTCAAAATCGTCTCCACCTAAATGAGTATCTCCGTTTGTAGATAATACTTCGAAAACACCATCACCTAATTCAAGAACAGAAATATCAAATGTACCTCCACCTAAATCGTAAACAGCAATTTTTTGATCTTTTCCAGCTTTATCCAAACCATACGCTAACGCAGCAGCAGTTGGTTCGTTGATAATACGCATTACTTTTAAACCGGCAATTTCACCAGCTTCTTTTGTAGCCTGACGTTGAGCATCATTAAAATAAGCAGGAACAGTAATAACCGCTTCGGTTACAGTCTGACCTAAATAATCTTCGGCTGTTTTTTTCATTTTTTGCAGCGTCATCGCCGACAATTCTTGTGGTGTGTACAAACGACCATCAATATCCACACGTGGCGTGTCGTTGTCACCTTTTACTACTTTATAAGCAACGTTTCCAGCCTCTTTTGCACTTTCAGTATATTTATTACCCATAAAACGTTTGATAGACGCAATGGTTTTGGTTGGATTAGTCACCGCTTGTCTTTTTGCAGGATCCCCTACTTTGATTTCGCCACCTTCCACAAACGCAATGACAGAGGGAGTTGTTCTTTTTCCTTCAGCATTTGCAATTACTACCGGTTCTCCACCTTCCATAACTGATACACAAGAGTTGGTAGTTCCTAAATCGATTCCAATTATTTTACTCATAACTTTAAATTTGTATGTCTTTGTTTTTAATTCGTTTTTTAAAACTTGATTTGTTAAAGTCAAGGATTGTGCCAAGCCTAAAAACAAAAAAACAATGTCATATTTTGACTGACGTATCAGAAAAAATATGACATTATGACATTTTAAGTTTGATTTTTACTTATTCTACCAAAAACAACGCATTGCTAAACAACAGATTTCCATTCTCCCAAAACCCTCTGAATAGCGGATTATCAACCATATAAATCACTTTTCCGGCACCCACATTATCTACGGCATAGGAAACCGTCTCCTCTAATTGCTTTTTAAGGTTGTTGCCAATAAAACCAAAACTTTGGTATTTTTTGGGAATATAAATCACGTTTTGAGCTCCTTTTAATAGCTTGTAATTTAATTCTGTTGTTTTTAGACTAAAGTACTTTGCACCCAATCCAAATGTCATGGGATGCGATGTGTCGACGGCATTTTCAATAATTGCACCAGGAACGTAACCTGAAATTGATCGACGCTCAGAACCCTCGTAGTCTAAAAAGCGATCGCTTAATTCTTGCTCTTCTATTGCTTTTTTTAAGGTTTCCTTTTCATCATCTGTTGCAAATTTTGTCAAATGATAACCCGGTCTGTCTTCAAATTGAGTCACAGCACCACCAATTGCGATAACTTTTCCGCCTTTATTTACAAAATCATCAATATTTTTCTTTTGATAATCTGAAAAGCCATAATAACCTTCAGGCAATACTACGGTAGTATACTCTGTTAAATTAACTCTATTAAAATTTTGCAACTCTACAACACTTACCGGATATTCAATTACCTGATCCATGTAAAACCAAACCTGACCAAAATCGATATTACTAACACCCGTACCTCCTAGCACTAGCACTTTCGGGGCTTTTAAAAGTGGATAATTCTCTCCTCCTAAATCACCTCCTTTTTTTGCAAAGCCGCTTCCAAGGGTAACAAAATCGTACTTTTCTTGAATTAAATTTTGCAAGGTTTGCTCAAAATTAGGTACTTTTGAATTATCTCCTTTGGTTACAATCAGGCCTCCTTTTTCAACTATTACATCATCAAAAGCCACTTCTTTTCGAGCAGTTCTCACTTTGATGTTATTTTGATGTAAAAGACTTAAAACTCTTGCCGAACTTCTATTATTCCATGGAATATAGTACGCATAGACATTGGTTGATTTCGTTGGAATCTGAGTGTCTGCTTTCGATTTTGTTTTTATAGCCAAATTTCCTTTTACAGCATAGCTTTCTATTCCATAAGCAAAGGGCAAAGACCAGGCAGTAATGTCATAGGACAAACTATCGGATAATTTTTGATTGGGTTCAAACAACACTTGTGTGAGTACCGAGCGAGGTTGATCAACTTTAATAATTAAATCATTTGGTTCTACAGTAAATGCGTTGTCCTTATTTGTTTGGTAGTGATAACCGGAAAGTTTTCGCGTTTCGTCTGCAAAAGAACTTTCGATTCTGTTTTTATTCAATAGTTTAATTAACTCCAAATTCTTTGGACTATTTTTTACAATATAGGTCTGGTATTTACCTTTTGGTTTGGTTCGGTTGTCTTTAAAATAGGCTCTAAATTCTTTGTTCAAAACCTCTTTTTGCACGAAAGACAATTCTACAACTGTTAGTAATGCTGCCGTATGATGGTCGATTCGGTCTTGGATAGTTAAAATCTCTCCATTTCTTAACATTACGGCTCTACCTGCTCCAATTCCACCTTGTTCGTAGGTCATTCCCACCGCTCCGTTATAACATGGATAAGTGTCGCCATAACTTGGATAAAACAAATCAAAACGTTCACCGGAGTAGTACATCCAACCCTCTTTATCAAATTTTTTGGAAGTTATCTCTCCTATTTTTTTATGAAAATCACGTTGAAAAGGTGCAATTTGTTCATGATACGGTTCGGCAGCAGGAGGAAAAAAATAGGGTTCGTTATAGCCCATTTCGTGCACATCGGCATGCACCATCGGCATCCATTCATGGTACAAATCCATTCGTAATTGTGTTTCAATTTGTGTTTGCCAAGCCCAATCCCGATTTAAATCGTACACATAATGATTCTGTCTGCCTCCCGGCCAAGGTTCCATGTGTTCTCTGTCTGACAATCCGGGATGTGTTTTTTTACCTGAAATATCACGAAGCCAATTGGAATAACGCGAAAAACCATCCGGATTCAAACAAGGATCTAAAATAACCACAATGTCCTGCAACCAATTTTTTGTATCTTTATTATTCGGGTTTATCAATTCATAAGCTACGCTCATGGCACTTTCGATAGCACCAATTTCGTTGCCATGCACATTAAAACTCAACCAAACAATCGTTTTATCTTTCACATTTGTTGATTTATTTGTATACAAACCAATGGCGTTCAAATGATTTTTTCGAATGTCTTCCAAATTTTTTAGATTTTCAGGTGTAGAAATATAATACGCATTCAAATTCCGTTCCTGCGTAGTTTCGCCATACTTTTTATACTGAATCCATTCGGAGGTGGTAACCAAATGTTCAAAATATTTTTCAACCTGATGATAGTAAGACACTTGCTTACCGTAGTTCGGCAAAAACTCAGCAGGAGATTTGGTTTGCGAATAGCTAATAGTAACCAGGAAAAATAAAACAATAGATAGGCAACGATTCATTTTAAAAATTTTAGAAATCAAATATATATAAATTTAGGATGTAAAAAAGCTTAATTATTATTTCATTGGGATTGCACATCGTTAAAATTCAAACCTATTTTTATAAAAATCATTTGAAAATGCTTCAAACTATGCACTATATTTGCCCTACTAAAACGATATAGTTATGGAAGAATGTATTTCTGTTTTTGACATGCTTAAAATTGGTGTTGGACCCTCTAGTTCACACACATTGGGGCCATGGCGAGCTGCCGAGCGTTTTTTGGCTGAAATTCGAAAAGAAAGTCTTTTTTCAGATGCTGTTCGTGTAAAAGTAGATTTATATGGCTCACTTTCACTAACCGGGAAAGGACACGCCACTGATTATGCGGTAATGCTTGGTTTAAGCGGTCAAAATCCTGAAACTATACCAGTAGCCGACATAGATGGAATTGTACAAGACATAAAAAAGAATAAAAAAATTAAATTAGGCAATGAAAATTGGATTGACTTTGAGGTGGAAAAAGACATCGTTTTCAACAAAAACTTTCTTCCTTTTCATGCGAATGGATTGACTTTTACTGTTTATTGTGCCAATAAAGAGTACCAAAACACTTATTATTCGATAGGTGGCGGATTTGTAGTTACAGAAGAACGAACCGGTGCCAAAAAGAAAACTGCAATCAAATGTGCCTTTCCGTATCCGATTCAAAAAGCGGATGAATTACTAGAATACTGTAAAACAGAACAAAAATCGATTTCTGAAATTGTTTGGGAAAATGAAAAATCGATGCGTTCTGAAGAACAAATTAACCATGAGTTGATGCGAATTTGGCATACAATGCTGGAATGCATTTACATCGGCTGTCATTCCGAAGGAATTTTACCCGGCGGACTAAACGTACGTCGACGAGCATATGATATGCACGAAGGTTTAAAAGGTGAACTACCCTACTCCAATCCGCAAGAATGGTTGGAAACCATCCGAAAAACTGAAGTTAAGTTTCGTCAAATTCTAAAATGGGTCAGTTGTTTTGCATTGGCAGTCAATGAAGTGAATGCCGCTTTGGGTCGGGTTGTAACCGCTCCAACTAATGGAAGTGCCGGTGTTATTCCTGCCGTTTTGATGTATTATTTAGTGATTGAAAACCACGAAGCGGGAGATAAAGAAATCAAACAATTTTTATTGGTTGCCGGAGAAATTGGTAGTATTTTCAAAAAAGGAGCTACGATTTCTGCCGCAATGGGAGGTTGTCAAGCTGAAATTGGGGTATCTAGTGCCATGGCAGCAGCAGCTTTATGCGAACTCATGGGAGGAACGCCTGCACAAGTGACCATGGCTGCCGAAATTGCAATGGAACATCATTTAGGAATGACGTGTGATCCGATTGGTGGTTTGGTTCAAATTCCGTGTATAGAACGCAATACAATGGGTGCAATTAAAGCCATTAATGCAGCTGAATTGGCTTTAGAAACAGATGCATTAAATGCAAAAGTTCCATTAGATAAAGTAATCAATACCATGTGGGAAACAGCCAAAGACATGAACTCCAAATACAAAGAAACCAGCGAAGGTGGATTGGCAGTTGGTGTGAACTTGGCGGATTGTTAGTGAGAAATAATAGGATTACTTATTTCATTATAACTCTACTAGTACTATTTCTTGGGATAGTATCA